>JAZNQU010000102.1:0-14128 GCA_045590315.1 Eubacteriales bacterium | reverse complement strand
GGCTCACAGAACGACATGGCTACGATCCGACTTTACTTGAAAAGAGCTTACCGAAAGGCTTGCTTATCAGGTAGGCAAAACCCGAAGATACAACTATTTTTGTAAGAACGATAAAACAAAAGAGTGAGGGGATAACACTCGTTAAGCAAGCGTCTACAGCAGCCGCAGCACTGTTTTTGAAATATTCGGGCATTATAAGAATAGATATCAAAAGTAAACCGGTTGTTGCGAGAACGAAAAAAGAAAAAACTTTGTCTTTGATGCCTGTAATAATATTAAACGCCCCCAAACAGTATAATATAATAAACTATATTTAAACTGGAGCGATAATATGAAGGCAAACAATACACAAGGACTCGGAATACTTAAAAGGCTGCTTTCCGGAAAAGAGTCCTCGGGAAGCTATTCTGTATTTATAAATTCAAACCGTGAGCTTGCACTTTTTAAGTGCACCGGACTTGTAGAGTACACACAGGAAAAAGTAATACTTTGCGCAATAGACACAGTTATAACAGTGTCGGGTAAAGGCCTTGAACTCAAAACTTTTTCAACAAGCGAAATATGCGTTACGGGAATTATAAATAAACTCGAATTTGATAAAACGGGAGCAGAAATATGACTGGACTCGGAATCAAAGAATACCTGTTCGGATACGCCTTAATTGAGCTTCCGATTGATAAAAAGAGCGAACTTATTGACCTCTTTATAAAAAGTAAAGTAATATTCAAAACCTGTGGCACGGATAACGAAAAAAGTGTCATTATAGTATCCGGACGTGAAGTCAAATACATAAAAAAACTGACGGGAGAAGCATTTAGTGAACTTAAAATTAAATACGGCGGACTGCCAAATCTGTTTTTAAGATATAAGTCGCGACCGGGAATTTTAGCAGGGTGTGTGCTCGCGCTTTTAACAGTCGGATATTTTTCGCTTCTTGTCTGGAATATTGATATAATTGGGAACGAAAACATATCGGATGCATATATACTGAAAAAACTCGATGATTACGGGCTTCGCGTTGGCGTAATGCGTGCGCGTGTTGATATTGATAAGTTAACACAAAGCATAATGATAGAGGACGGAAGAATAGGATGGCTCAGCGTAAACTTCAGGGGAACAAACGCGTACGTAGAGGTTATCGAGTATAGCGCTCCCGGTGAAAAAAGCGCTAAAAACGAGGCGCGCAATATAATTGCAAAACGTGACGGAAGAGTGTTGGAAATAGACGTTTATGAGGGCGTGCCGGCGGCAGAAATCGGAGACAGTGTAAAAGCCGGCGACCTGCTGATCGGAGGTGTAAGCGACAGCTCAGACAGCGGATACAAATTAAAAAGAGCAGACGGGAGTGTAATTGCAGAGGTTATGGATACATTCAGAATAGAAATACCGTATGAGTATACACAAAACGTGTATACGGGCAATACAATGCGCCAAAAGACGTTAAATTTCTTAGGGCACGAAATAAAACTTTTCAAAAATAGTGGAAATGTGTATGATAAATGTGATATAATAGAAAGTGTAAGAAGAGTAGAGCTTTTTGATAAGATAAAACTACCTCTTGAGATCTCGGAGAAAACATATAATGAGTACGAAGAAAAAAGCTTTACGCTAACTAAAGAAGCTGCGGCTGACTTAGCTTGCAGTGAGCTTGAAGAAAAGCTTTCAAAGCTTGCAACCGATTCAGACGTGCTTCAAAAGAAAATAGATGCACGCGCACTTGAAAACTCATTTGTTATAGACGCTGTGATTTATCACACGGAGAATATATGCGAAGCGCGCCCCATATCTGTGAGCAAACAAAGTGCCACAGAAGAAAACAATTAAATCTTTCTCTCTGAAAGGAAAAACTAAATGCCTGAAAAAATCATAAAAACCGATTCAATTGATGAACTTTCGCAGCTCTTTGGTGCTTTTGATGTAAACGCCGAACAGATAGAAAAGTTTTTCGGTGTCAGACTCTTAAACCGTAGTGTGTCAGCCGCCGGAAGTAGCGCGCTTACAGTATCGGGCACAGACGAAGAAAGCGTTAGAATGGCAAGTGATGCTGTAACGTATCTGCTTCGCATCATAAGAAGCGGAGGCACTGTCAATGAGCAGAATATCGGATATATCTGCGATATGATAAAGGATGGACACGACAGCGAACTTAAGGATTTTGACGACGATTGTATATGCCTTACAAACAGAGCAAAACCGATAAAAGCAAAAACAGTAGGTCAGAAGAAATACGTTGAAGCAATAAAAAATAATACCGTTATTTTCGGAGTCGGTCCTGCGGGAACAGGTAAGACTTTTCTTGCAGTTGCAATGGCGGTTGCGGCGCTCAGAGAGAAAAAAGTCAGCCGTATCATACTGACACGACCGGCAGTAGAAGCCGGAGAAAAGCTTGGATTCCTGCCGGGTGATTTGCAGAATAAGATTGACCCGTATTTAAGACCGCTGTACGATGCTCTTTATGAAATGCTCGGAAGCGAGGCATACCTCAGACACGTTGAGAGGGGAACGATAGAAATCGCACCGCTTGCATATATGCGCGGACGAACACTTGACGATTCTTTCATAATTCTCGACGAAGCTCAGAATACAACACCCGAGCAGATGAAAATGTTTTTAACACGTCTCGGCTTTAATTCCAAAGCAATAATCACGGGAGACGTTACGCAGACAGACCTGCCGTTTGGTAAAAAGAGCGGGCTTGTAGAAGCGGTAAAAATACTTGATGATATCGAGGGTATAGCTATACACCGCTTCTCGGACAGAGACGTAGTCCGACACAGACTTGTCCAAAAAATCATACTTGCCTATGAAAAATATGCAAGAGAAAGAGAAAGCGGAACTAAAGAATCAAACAAGTTCACATTTAAGTCTAAAAGAGCTAATGACGATAGGAGAAGTTAAGATATGAGCCATAAAATAATAGTATCAAACGAACAGGAAAAAGAGCCGTTTTTGCGCGAAACGAGAAATCTTCTGTGCTATGTTATAAGAGAAGCACTGTATATTTTAGGAGCCGATTATTCAGCAGAAGTCTCGGTAACTCTTACAGATGACGAAAAAATACGCGTTATTAACCGTGAGCACAGAAATATAGACAAACCGACGGACGTCCTCTCGTTTCCGCAGTATACACCTGAGGAAATAGACACGTTTGAGTCAAACGACGAAGTCGTACTCGGAGATATCGTAATATCGGCAGAGCGTGCCCGTGCACAGTCAATCGAATACGGACACAGCTATACAAGAGAGCTTGCCTTTCTCGCAGTTCACTCGGTTTTGCATCTTCTCGGATATGACCATATGACCGAAGAAGAGGATAAAGCAATGCGTGAAATGCAGAAATTTGTACTTGACAGTATAAACATTACACGCTGATAATGGAGATATAAATGAAAAAAACAGGATTTATAGCAATAGTAGGACGGCCGAATGTAGGAAAATCGACGCTGTTAAACGCGCTTTTAGGCGAAAAAATAGCAATCGTATCAAAAAAGCCTCAGACCACAAGAAATCAGATACACGGAATACTTACGCTTGATGAAACACAATACGTTTTTGTCGATACACCCGGAATGCTTCGAAAGTCAAGAAACAGACTCGGTGACTATATGGTAAAAAGCGTAAACACAGCCATCGGCGGAGTAGACGCGGCATATCTTGTTTGCGATGCCACGAAGAAGGTTTCGGATACAGAAAGAGAAATCGCGGACAAGCTTAAAAAGCGCAGAATACCCGTGATACTCGTTATAAACAAAACCGACCTTGTTAACGCACAAGGCCTTGCACAGGCAATAATTGAATACTCTTCGCTTGCCGATTTCAACGCAGTAGTACCTATGTCAGCTGCAAATAAAGAGGGCGTGGATATATTGCTTGAAGAAACGGATAAATTCATAGAAGAGGGCGAGTGGCTCTTTGATCCGGATATGATAACAGACCAGCCTGAAAGAAGTCTTGCTGCCGAGATTATAAGAGAAAAGCTTCTCAGAACTCTTGATGAGGAAATACCTCACGGCACGGCAGTAGTCATAGAAAGCTTTAAGGAAACCTCAAAGCTTATAACAATACACGCCGAAATATACTGCGAAAAAGCCTCGCATAAAGGGATTATAATCGGTAAGGGCGGCGAATCCCTTAAAAAGATAGGCATGTATGCTCGTGAAGACCTTGAAGCCTTCTTCGGCGTAAAAGTGAACCTGCAGCTTTGGGTGAGAGTCAAGGAAAATTGGCGTGACAGCGCCGTAAATCTTGCAAACTTCGGCTTTAATGAGACTGATCTGTAATGGATATATCGATACAGGGGCTTGTTATAGGCGAAACAAAGCTCGGAGATAATAAAAAATATATCCGAATACTTACCGAGAGCCTCGGAAATGTATCTGTAATAGTACACGGGGCAAACGGAGTAAAAAGCCGTCACCTTGCCGCGGTCCGTCCCTTTACTTATTCGTCCTTTGTCTTAAATCAGAGAAAGGACAGCTATACACTGAAAGAAGCGTCGGTTATAAAAAGCTTCTTCACGCTTGGAAGCGATCCAAAGGTCCTCGCACTCGCTTCGTATATAGTAAGTGTCGCAGGATACGTTTCTGCACAGGGCGAAGATATGAACCACCTGCTATCGCTGACACTGAATTCACTTTATGCACTCGCCGAAACCGGCAAGCCCTGTGTGCTTGTGAAAGCCGCATTTGAATTAAAGTGCGCATCGGTTATCGGATTTGCACCTGCGCTCATCGCCTGCTCATCCTGCGGTGCCGATATCGCAGGTGGCTCGTATTTGCATATAAACGCAGGTGATACGCTGTGCGAAGAGTGCAGACGAAAAAGACAGATTAGTGAATATGAAATAACGTATAAGCTTACTCCGTCTGTAACTTCAGCGATGCGCTATATCGAATACAGCGATATAAAAAAGATATTTTCCTTTACAGTCCCCGAAGACGAGATGGGACTGCTTTCGGAAATATGTGAAAAATATCTTACATCACATATAGAAACGGTTTTTCCGGCACTGAAGGTATATAAAACTCTCTGATTAACTCGCATTGTTTTTGAAAGGAACGTTCATAAATATGTCCGGATTTGAAAAATCCATATCTACCCTTGAATTTGATAAAATACGTGAGCTGCTTGCGGCGTTGGCAATAACTGACGGCGCAAAAGAGCTTGCAATGAATCTTGTGCCCGAAACAAGACCTGACAGAATACGCACATTACTTAAGAATACTACTGATGCAAAAAACGTCGCGGCAGCTAAAGGCGCGCCGTCATTTTCTGCTGTCAGAGACGTAAGCGATGCACTTGACAGAGCCGAAAAGGGAGCAACTCTGTCTGCGCGTGAATTACTTGATATAGGAGCGCTGTTAAAATGCGCGCGAACACTCTCGGACTATGCAAACGGACAAAACACAAACGTAGGAAGCCTGAGTACAATATTTTCAAGGCTTATAGTCGATAAAAAAGCGGAAGATAGGATTTCAAAATCGATAATATCAGAAGAAGAGATAGCAGACGAGGCAAGTCCGGAACTTGCTGATATAAGAAGAAAGATACGCGCGGCAAATAACCGCGTGCGTGACAGCCTGCAGTCGTTTATAACCGGTGCGCGTTCAAAGTACCTGCAGGAAAATATTATCACTTCCCGTAACGGAAGATTTGTAATACCTGTAAAGGTCGAATATAAAAACGAGATAAAAGGACTTGTACATGACACTTCTTCATCGGGAGCAACACTCTTTATTGAGCCAATCTCGGTAGTTGAAGCCAATAACGAGATAAGAGTGCTCAAAAACAGCGAGGAAAAAGAAATAGAACGCATACTTTCATCACTCTCTTCAATGTGCGCGTCTATTTCATCAACATTATCGCTCAATTTTGATAATATAAATCTGCTTTCGTTTATATTTGCAAAAAGCGAGCTCTCGTATAAATTGAACGCAACAGAGCCTGAAATAAACGAAAACAAAAACTTAAACTTAATAAAAGCACGCCATCCGCTTATAGACGCTGATAAAGTTGTCCCGATAAACGTAAGTCTAGGGAAAGAGTGTGACACACTTGTAATAACAGGCCCGAATACGGGCGGAAAAACAGTAACGCTTAAAACCCTCGGTCTTTTTTCGCTTATGGCACAGGCAGGACTGCATATACCATGCCTTGAAGGCTCAAGTGTCTGCGTTTTTGACAGCATTTTTGCCGATATCGGGGACGAGCAGAGTATAGAACAATCGCTTTCAACATTCTCGTCACATATGGTAAATATCGTTGATATTACAAAGGACGTCAGCGAAAAATCACTTGTTCTGTTTGACGAGCTCGGCGCAGGGACAGACCCCGTTGAGGGAGCCGCACTTGCAGTATCAATACTTGAATATATCAGAGAGCGAGGTGCGCTTTGCGCGGCAACCACGCACTATGCGGAACTTAAAATGTACGCACTTGAAAATGAAGGCGTGCAAAACGCGTCCTGTGAGTTCGATGTTAATACACTCAAACCTACCTACAGGCTGATAATAGGAGCACCGGGTAAATCAAATGCTTTTGCAATTTCCTCAAAGCTCGGTATATCCGATGATATTATCAACAGAGCCGCTAAACTTGTGTCAAGTGAAAATAAACGCTTTGAGGATGTAATCGGAAAGCTTGAGGAAAGCAGACTCGAAATGGATAAAAACAAAACCGAGGCTGAAAAAATGCGTGTCGAGTTTGAAGCCTTTAAAGAGGAAAAAGAAGCTGAAATAATAGCAAAACTCAACGAAGCCGAAAAGCAGCTCGAACGTGCGCAGGCTCAGGCGGCAGGTATCGTGCGAAGTGCAAGAGCATCAAGCGACTATATACTGTCACAGCTTGAAGAAGTTAAACGTCACCGTGAAAGTGAAAAGCTTGCCGAAAAGCTTGAAAGCGCGCGCTCGGATATAAGGCGAAAGCTTCGCGAGGCAGGAGACGCCGCAGACCCGGTAATTGAAAGAAAACTTGAAAACTACGTTCTCCCGAGACCGCTTAAGATTGGCGACAAGGTACATTTGTTTGATATAAACAAGTCGGCAACTGTGACCGAAATATCGGACAGAGACGGTAAGATAACCGTCAAAGCAGGTATTCTCACACTCAGAACAAACGTGTCAAATGTAATGCTCGAAGAGGACGCACCTAAATCCGATAAGGGCGCTAAAAAAGCGAAAGCTTACGCAAAGTATCACACGGCAGTACGCAGCGATTTTACTGACGAGCTTGATATACGCGGTCAGCTTGGCGACGATGGTTGCTTTATGATTGATAAATACTTTGATGAAGCAAAGATCGCCGGAATACACACCGTAAGAATCATACACGGTAAGGGTACAGGTGCACTGCGTGCAGCAGTATGGGCTTTTCTTAAGAAGGACAGCCGGGTAAAAGAATACAGAGTCGGCAGATACGGCGAAGGCGATATGGGTGTTACGATAGTTGAGCTCAAATAATAAAAAAGAAGGGACGGTTGAACTCTTGTTCAACCGTCCCGACTTATTTCTACTGATCACATGAACTTTATTCGCCCTTGTTATTTGAGCATCCGCATCCGTTTTTTGAGGATAAAGACTTGGAATTATCAAGAGTGTTAAGTGATACAGGCTGGAATTCGGTGATCGGGAAGTCCATATTTCTGAAAAGATCGCAAGGACTTGAATCTTCGTCGTTTGAGAGACATTCCTTGTCGGGAACGCTGTACTCGGTAGCGTTTATAAGGTATTGCTCAGGACGTTCTATACGGATAACCGAGAAGAAGCCGAGAGATACGAGAAGATAACGTCCATCCTCATTAAAGGAAAGGTTATCATTTGAACAAGAAAGTACAGGCTCGGGAATATCACTGCAAGAACAGCATCTGAAGCAGTTGCAGCATCTGTTTTCGGCAACGCGTACATCAAGTACAACGGGATCAACAACTTCAACAACAGCTGTAGGAAGATTGTTTGAAGCTTCACAAAGAGTAGGCTTGTCGCAGAAGCTGTTTACACCGTTGTTGCTCTTGAATACACTTACATTACCTTCGCTGCCGTAAAGTATAACGGATTTTTCCACAACAGCTAAACCGCAGAAGCCCGTAGGTCTGCCGAGGCAAACGCATGCTTCGAGTTCAAGCTTTACGTAGAATCTGACAGTGATTTCATAGAAACCTCTGTTGAACTGTACGGGATCAACAGTAATGTTGCTGGCAACTATGCACGCCTTTACAACGCGGACGTTGGTAGTGCGTTCTATGAGTTCCTGTCCATCGGGAGTGAGAAATACGGCAACGTCTTCAAAGCAGTCACGGTCGCGGCAGCTGTCAAAAACGTGATTGGTATCAATAATGACAGATTCGCCGCATGCTGATGACGAGCCCGATCTGCCAAAGGAGCAGCCGTTTCTGTTATCTGCCATGGGGAGTTCCTCCATAATAGTATTCCGACTCAGTCGGTATGAGACGGCAAGCGTTACATACGCACATCTTGCTCTGAAGTCTCTATACCATATTATGCCGGCACACCGGCTTATGTGCTCATTAAGAATATATTAAAAACAAAAAAACGCCTTGGATACAGTGTCGTATCCAAGGCAATTCTTGTTTGATTATAAGTACTTCTTCATTGTATCAGTAGCTTCTTCTTCGGGAAGAGAAGCGGTTATGAAGCATTCAAAGCCAACCTTTTCGGAAAGCATATTGATCTCATCAAGGAATTTGTCGAAAGCAGGAACGTCATTCTTGCAGATCTTGAGAGCAGAGTCAATAAACAAATCAGTAAGGTCATGGTCGCTTGCGGAAATACCGGCAACGAAACCGTAAAGAGACTGTGCGTCATCTATAAAATATGCTTCAGCCGGAATAAGACGTGCGGTGTACTTTACATCAGTAGTGAGCTTTGTGCCCTTTTCGATGCAGACAACCGAACCGTGGCTTTCAGCAGATGCATTGTTCACAAGTTCAATAAGGTGCTTTGTTTTTCCGGTGCCCTTGACACCTATCATAAGTTTTAACATGGTAGTACCTCCATATATAGCATTGGGATTCTTTGGTCCCTATATATATAATACACTAAACTTCTTTAAAAATCAAGAGGGATTTTGTCAAAATCCATAAAAAACGTACAGTTAACATAAAGTTAACAATATTACTTCATTCTTTCCTCGAGAAGAGCCTTTTTATCCTCATATCCGGGCTTGCCGAGAAGAGCGTACATATTGTTCTTGTATGCTTCAACTCCGGGCTGATTAAAGGGGTTGACGCCGAGAATATATCCTGAAACAGCGCAAGCGTATTCAAAGAAATATACAAGCTCGCCGAAAACTTCGGCGCCTCTGTCTTCAAGCTCGATAACCATGTTGGGAACGCCGCCGTCAACGTGTGCAAGAAGGGTAGCCTTCATAGCTGTCTGGTTAACGTAGTGTAACTCTTTTCCCGAAAGGAAGTTAAGACCGTCAACGTTTGCAGGGTCATTTGGAATAATAACGGCATCGTTTGAAGTCTTTATATCAACAACAGTTTCAAAGAGGTTTCTTCTTCCGTCCTGAATATACTGACCGAGTGAATGGAGGTCAGTAGAGAAAATAACTGAAGAAGGATAAAGTCCCTTCTGATCCTTACCTTCGCTTTCGCCGTAAAGCTGCTTCCACCATTCGTTCATCATAAGCATGGAAGGCTCGTAGGAAACGAGTATTTCAGTAGTCAGACCTTTTCTGTAAAGAATATTTCTGAGTGCTGCATACTTCAGACAATCATTGTCTTCAAAGGGAGCATTCATATAAAGCTCGCGTGCCTTTTGAGCACCTTTCATCATCGCATCAATATCAATACCTGCACAAGCAATAGGAAGAAGTCCAACCGCTGTGAGGACAGAGTAACGTCCGCCAACATCATCCGGTACAACGAAAGTTTCGTATCCCTTTTCGTCAGAGAACTTTTTAAGCGTACCGCGTGCTTTGTCGGTAGTAGCAAATATTCTCTCCTTAGCACCGTCTTCGCCGTATTTCTGAACAAGAAGGTCGCGGAAGATTCTGAAAGCAACCGCAGGCTCTGTTGTAGTACCTGATTTTGAAATTACGTTTACACAGATATCCTTGCCTTCGCAGATAGCAAGAAGCTCTGCAAGTGCGCTTGAAGAAATATTGTTACCAGTGAAATAGATTTCGGGAGTGTCTTTTTTGAGAGAATTGTAAAGAGGAGACTTTACAAATTCAATAGCAGCACGTGCGCCGAGATATGAACCGCCGATACCGATTACAACAAGTATATCGCAGGACTTGCATATCTTTTCAGCCGCTTTCTTGATACGGGCAAATTCTTGCTTGTCGTAATTGACGGGAAGATCAACCCAACCGAGGAAATCTGCGCCGAGACCGCTTTTATCTTTTACGGTTTTGTCAGCGAGAAGAGTCTGCTCTCTGATGCCGGCAATTTCATCATCGCTTATAAAACCTTTCGTGTATTTGTCAACAAGCTTAAGTGACATAATAAACCTCCGTTCCGCAGTGCGGTAAAATATGATAAGTAAACCGCTTGAGAGGGTTTACTGACATTTACATATATGATACTACAAATTTAAGTAAATTTCAACCATTTAAGTAAAAAAATATGGACACTAATTTCGGATTTTTTAATAATATTTCTCAGTAGGTTGACTGTTTGTAAAGAGTTGTGGTATAATTTGCAATTGGTGTGACTATTAAAAAGAGGTAGTACTGTGAGACAGGGTTTTAAAAGAAAAGCAATTAAACTAATGAAGACACTTGAAAAATTTATGTTTCCGACAACCTGTATTTGCTGCCACGAGATTATGAACAGCGATACAGATGAAGTTATGTGCGTGCTCTGCCGCGATAAATGGGAAGCGGCAAAATCAAGTGTAAGACACGTTTTCCATGGCGCACCAGTTGTATCATTTGAAATTGAGGACGCGCCGTATAACAGGGACAGCTATATAGCATCACTTGTAAATTACAGACCAATGACGCTCGAATCGGGATTTGCTGTCCAGAAGAGATTGATTTTTGAGTTAAAGCGGCACAGCTTTAAAAATCTGACAGGGTTTATGTCCGATGAGCTTGTGAGCCTGATATACGAAACAATGAGCGGAGTCACAGACTTTTCAGACTACATAATCGTCAGCATCCCTCGCAATCCCGTAAATTATATAAAGAGCGCAAATGACGGGGTGCGGGAAATATGCAAGGTTTTGGCAAAGAAACTTGGATGTTTGTATATGCCTGCACTCGGTAAGCGTATATTTTCAAAAGAACAAAAGTATCTGAGTGCAGAAGAAAGACATAAAAACATATCGGATAACATTTATATACATAATGAGTATGCTGGCAAAATCAAAAACAAACGTATTATTTTGATAGACGATGTTATCACAACAGGTTCAACCGTGAAAGAGTCAGCCCGCCTGCTTATGGCAAAGGGCAGAGTAAAAAGCGTGTACGTCTATTCGATAGCGCAGAACTCCGAGTATTTAATCAAAAATATTTAAAATATAGTTTATAACGGCATTGCTAACATACATTCCCTTGTTTGTAAGAGCGATGCCGTCTTTTGTGATTTTTATAAGACTATTCTGTTCTAAAGGGAGAATCTTGTCATAAATCACATCAAGAGGTGCAATTTTTTCAAGAAGTGTATTGTTAACACCTCTTGATAAGCGCAAACCGAGCATCAAGCACTCCTTGGTTGATTCAGAAGCGTCTATCAGAGCTTTTTCAGATATAATATTATTTTCTCCCAAATCCCCCACAGCGTATACTCTTATATAGTCGCTTATATTTTTTGAATACGCATATCTTACGCCGTCAATATATGAATGTGCGCCGGGGCCAAGCCCGATATATTCCTTACAATGCCAATATCTTAAATTGTGTCGGCTCTCCATAGTGTCTTTGGCAAAATTGCTTATTTCATAGTGATTGTATCCGCTTTTTTCAAGCCTGTCGCAGATGCTTAAATACATATCTGCATCTGCATCCTCATCCGGAAGAATAAATCCCTCACGCATATTGTAAAAAGGCGTCCCCGGCTCAATTTTAAGAGAATAAGCAGAAATATGCTCAGGTGCAGAGCTTATAACAAAATCAAGTGTCTTGTCAAGCTTTTCCATTGACTGAGAGGGAAGTGAAAACATAATATCGGCGCTGATATTTTTAAATCCGGCAAAGCGGGCATCGTCAATAGTGCGAGTATAATCATCAAGCGAATGTATACGACCGAGCAGTTCAAGCTCATCAGCATTTGCCGATTGAAGTCCGATACTTAATCTGTTAACACCGGACAAATGTAGTGCCGACAGTTCATTTTTTTTGGAAATACCGGGATTCGTTTCAACTGTAAACTCAGCACCGGACTCAATATTAAAATGGGAATATACCTGTGAGATAATCAGACAGAGAAGCTGTGCACCTAAAAACGTAGGAGTGCCGCCACCGATGTATACTGAGTCAATAATTCTGTCAGAGTAAAATAAAGCCTTTTCTCTTATCTGTGCAATAAGAGCGTTAGTGTATCGCTCTTTTAAATCATTATCCGCCGGAAGCGAATAAAAATCGCAGTAATTGCATTTTTTTAAACAAAACGGGACGTGTATATACAGTCCCGCTTTTTTTGTGTTATTCATAACTCTATCAGTCCTCGTCATCAAGCTTGAGTACAGCCATAAACGCCTCGGGTGAAACCTGAACGCTTCCGAGCTGACGCATCTTGCGCTTACCCTCTTTCTGCTTTTCAAGAAGCTTCTTCTTACGGGTAATGTCACCGCCGTAGCATTTGGCAAGAACGTCCTTGCGCATAGCCTTTACAGTTTCGCGTGCAATGACCTTGCTGCCAATGGCAGCCTGAACAGGTATCTCAAAGAGCTGACGCGGTATGTTTTCCTTTAACTTTTCAACAAGCCTGCGCGCTCTTGCGTAAGCCTTGTCAGCGTGTACTATAAATGAAAGCGCGTCAACAACCTCGCCGTTTAAGAGAATATCAAGCTTTACAAGCTTTGAAGGCTCGTATCCGCTTATCTCATAGTCAAGAGATGCATAACCCTTCGTGCGGCTCTTGAGCGCGTCGAAAAAGTCGTAAACTATCTCATTAAGCGGGAGCTTGTAGTGAAGCTCGGCACGGTCTGTGTCGAGATACTTCATATCAATGTAGACACCGCGCCTGTCCTGACAAAGCTCCATAATGCTTCCGATATAATCGGGGGGAGTAAGAATCTTTGCACTCACCATAGGCTCGTACGCTGTTTCAATTTCATCGGGAGGAGGGAAGTTTGTAGGATTGTCAATAGAA
Organism: Eubacteriales bacterium; assembly: GCA_045590315.1. Lineage (GTDB taxonomy): Bacteria > Bacillota > Clostridia > Oscillospirales > CAG-272 > UBA4717. Next base: position 846 of record JAZNQU010000102.1, on the reverse strand, counting down.
ATCTCCTCGCCGTTTGTCTTGCGTATCTTGTAAATAACGCTCGGTGCCGTCGTGATAAGGTCAAGATTGAACTCGCGCTCAAGACGTTCTTCAATTATCTCCATGTGGAGAAGTCCTAAGAATCCGCAGCGGAAACCGAAACCGAGAGCGCTTGACGTCTCAGGCTCGAATACGAGCGCCGCATCGTTAAGCTCAAGCTTTTCAAGAGAATCCCGAAGATCACCGTATTTTGCACCGTCTGCAGGATAAATACCGGCATATACCATAGGAAGCGCCGGCTTAAATCCGGGCAGAGCCTCACTTGCGGGATTTTCCGCACTTGTTACAGTGTCACCAACGCGCGTGTCTGCAACGTTCTTGATGCTTGCCGTGATGTAGCCAACCTCGCCTGCATAAAGGGCATCAGTCTTGCGAAGACCGAAAGGATCAAGATAGCCTACGTCAACAATGTCAAACTCAGCACCGTTACTCATAAGACGTATTCTGTCACCGGGCTTAACTGAGCCGTCAATTACTCTTATGTTAACTACAACACCAAGATAACTGTCGTAGTAGGAGTCGAATATCAATGCTTTCAGCGGAGCAGATTCGTCGCCCTCGGGGGCGGGAATATCGGTAACGATGCGCTCGAGCACCTTGTCAATGTTAAGTCCGACCTTTGCCGAAACCGCAGGACAATCCTCGGCAGGAATACCGATAATGTCCTCAATCTCATTTCTTACACGGTCAACATCCGCGCTCGGCAGATCTATCTTGTTTATAACGGGAAGAATCTCAAGATCGTTGTCAACTGCAAGATAAGCATTGGCAAGAGTCTGTGCTTCAACACCCTGAGTTGCGTCAACA
>JAZNQU010000101.1:0-2043 GCA_045590315.1 Eubacteriales bacterium | reverse complement strand
AAACGCAGTGGCGTTTCGCAAAAGCCGATTTTATCGGCTTTTAGCAAAATTGTTTTTCAAAAATACAATTTTGCATAACATTCATTGAAAGGATTATAGTCGAATTTTCAAAGAAAATTCGCTACCAAATCATATATTTGGCAGCGAAACAGTGTGATTTTACACTGTTTCGACTAACTATAATCGTTATAATAATTTAAAGTTTCTAAGAGCAAAGCGCCGACATTTTTGACAGTATCGCGGCGGACAGCCGAAGGTACATCGGAGTTGTGAGAAACGGTCTTTGCAATATATTTCTTGGGGGTTCCTATAGAACAAGCCCTGAAATTATTTTGTGTAAATGGTGTAAATGAAGAGGATCCCATAAGGGGAGACTCCTTGGTAATAGTAAGACTTAAGTTTTCTACTGCCTGTGCTACGATAGAAGCATCCTTTTGAGAACCGCTTACACCGCTGCCGTCTCGGAAGAAAACGGAGAGGTGGTCGGCACGTGTAATCTCCTCAAGAGATATAAATACCGTAGGAACATCCGTGAAGCGACGTCTATGCTTTCGTGCAAAAGCATAGCTTCCCGCTCTGCCGGAGTATTCAGAGCCCGTAAACAGGAAGCAGACCTCGGTGCTGCCGAAGCGCACACCTTCCTCGGAAAGCTGCTTCATAACTCCCGCTACGATGGAGCAGGGCACGAGACTTGAACTAATGCCCGAAGCGGTTCGGCGGGGATCTACTATAAATATGGAAAATATGTAAACGGGGATAAAGATTATAGCGACAATGTTCAGAATATCAAAGAGCGTGCTGTTTATGGGTGCTCCCGAAAAGAGGAAGAATAATTGAAAGCAGAACAGAAGAGTGTTTCCTGCAAGGGAAAGCAGAAAAAGAAGATTCAATATCATCTGTCCGAAGGATGATGATCTGAGACAGAGCGGTGAATCTATATGAGCAGTTATAACTACTCGGTTTTCAGCTACGCCACGGCAAAAACGTCTGCCAAAGATATTTGAAGAAGTCTTTTTCGGCTTTATAAAATCAAGAAAAGTTCCGTCGAAGAGGAATTTATGAGAATATGCGCCGAAAATGATCAGATTTAAAATAAGAGAAACAATGGCGGGAAAAGCAGAGCCCTTGCTCACGGAAACGGAAAAAAGCACAACGCATAAAACGAGCAACGCACCCAGAGTCTTTTGAAGCGCGGTGCCTGCCCCCGGGTGTGTTGTGAATGACTGCTCCGAGGTCTCGTCGCAGTATTTTTCCATTTCTGTCAGAAGCATCTCCTTTGCCGCCTGCTCACCTACGCTGCCTGCACGTCTGTCATCGGTGCTTTCTGCTATCGATTTGAGTGTCCAAAGAGCGTAATCGGTGTTTCTGTCGTTAAGGGACGGTAAAGTAGTCATTTTATTTATCCGATAATTTCTTTATATTTTTCGTATGCAGTTTCCCAAGCATCTCTGTCGCAGGGTTCGTAGAGCTTAAGATTCTCGCCCTTAGCGATTATCTTACGAGCCTCCTTGATGTCTGCGATGGCACCGACTGACATAAGCTGAATTGCAATATTGCCGAGCGCGGTTGCCTCGATGGGTCCACCATATACGGGCACGTTACAGCTCTGAGCGGTCATATTAAGAAGGAACTTGTCCTTGGTACCGCCGCCCATAACGTGGATTCTGTCGTAATTCTTGCCGGTACACTCCATAATTCCGTCGAAGGTAAGTCTGTACTTGAGAGCAAGGCTTTCATAGATACAACGCATAATTTCGCCGACGGTTTCGGGTACGTACTGACCTGTCTTTCTGCAGTATTCTCTTACTCTTTCGGGAAGGTTGCCCATTACACCAAACTCGGGAGCATCGGGGTCAAAGCCGCGATGACGCAGAATGTCCTCGGCGAGGACTTCGGGATTTCCGCCAAGCAGAATGTCGGTACCGCGACCTGCCATGTTGGTGGCAATGGTGACCGCGCCGCGACGACCCGCCTGGGCGACGATCTGCGCCTCGCGCTCGTGGTGCTTCGCGTTAAGGGTTTCGTGGCGAATGCCGCGCTTGT
>JAZNQU010000100.1:0-5718 GCA_045590315.1 Eubacteriales bacterium | reverse complement strand
ATGAACATTTTAAACGGCGGCGCACATGCGGCAAACAACATCGACATTCAGGAATTTATGATAATGCCGACAGGGTTTGAAAGCTTCAGCGAAAGACTTCGCGCAGGCTGTGAAATCTATATGGCGCTTAAGTCCGAGCTTGCAAAGCATAATCTGACTACAAGTGTCGGGGACGAAGGCGGATTTGCACCGAATTTGCGTAGTGAACGCGAAGCAATCGAGCTCATTCTTGATGCAATCAAGCTTGCAGGATACACAACGGATGAAGTAAAACTCGCGCTTGACATAGCTTCAAGCGAGTGGTATAAAGATGGCAGATACAAACAGCCGAAGTCGGGAAAAGAGGCTTCTGCGGATGAACTTATTGATTATTATTCGAAGCTTACAGAAGACTACCCGATAGTCTCGATTGAGGATCCTCTCGCCGAGGACGATTTTGAAAGCTGGGCAAAAATGACCGCAAAATTCGCCGGCAAAATCTCGCTTGTAGGCGACGACCTTTTTGTTACAAACACAGAGCGTCTGCAACACGGTATAAAAGTGGGTGCGGCAAACGCAATACTGATAAAGCCAAACCAGATAGGCACGCTTACAGAAACGCTTGACGCTGTTTCTACAGCGCACAAGGCAGGTTACAGAGCGATAATCTCACACCGTTCGGGAGACGTTGACGACACGTTTATCGCCGACCTTGCCGTCGGTACGGGTGCCGGCTATATCAAAACGGGTGCGCCCTGCCGCATGGAGCGCGTTGCAAAGTACAACAGGCTTTTGAGAATCGAATCGGGAATATAATAAAACACCTCTGCAACGATGTAATCGTCATTCATAAATGGGTTCTTATCCAAAGCCGCCCTCTTTGAGGGAGGTGGCACGCGAAGCGTGACGGAAGGAGTATTTCGCGCTTAAACTCCCTCAGTCTCGCGTTGCTCGACAAGCTCCAAAGAACACGCATAGCGTGTTCTTGTGGGAGGGAGCCTTATCACCAACAGCCTCTGTCACATAGCTTTATGTATACAAAAACAACGCCCACTCGTTTGAGTGGGCGCTGTTTTAATTCAGCAAGCTCCGGGGTTTCTGCATTCAAAGGATTCACAGTCGGTACACTTGTTTTCAGTGGGGTTTGCCTCGTGTGTTCCTACCTTGATTGCATTAAGAGAACAGTAATTTACGCTCTCACAATGGTTTTTGCACTGTGTTACAGTACATTCAATGCTTTTGTTAGCCTTATCGTTCATTTCAAGACTCTACCTTTCTCACTTTTTCGTGCTTTGGCACAAGTCTATTTTCCCCCATTTTTTGCTCATTATTCAGTTTTGAACATACTCTTCTCTCACTATGTGCGAAATGCCTTTGCATACGTATTTGCAAGCACATTTGTCGTCTGCAACAAGTACTTTTCCGTTATATGACAAAAAGTTCTTTTCACCTTCTATACAAACTGCGCCCGGCGACAAAAACTCACACACAGCCAAAGCAGCGTCTGCAACAGATTGCCCGTTCTCTGCTATTTCTCCGCATAACACGCACTCAAGTGCCTTCACAAGTGTGCCGATATATCCGCTGTCACTTTTTCTGAAATACAACAGCTTCTCCTCTTTTTCCGAAAGGGCACAACCGAGCGAAACGGCTCTTGTTAAATCGCTCACAGATGATACACTCAACGAAAGCTGCTCCTTTAGTTCTGACGCGAGCTTTTTCGCTGCTTCTGCATCTTCTTCTCTGTTATACACAACTCCGACACCCACACACGAGCCTACAACACCATTTTCAACAAGCGTTGACATAACTTCTCCCATAAGTTCGGGTAAAATTTGGTTTATATCTTCACCTGTTCGCTCAAGCGTGAATTTATCTTGTTCTTCAAGCGAAAAATTTGTAAGATAGCCACTTATACGAGTATCGGTTATAATAATTGCAAGCTCGTAAAGCTTATCTGCAAGATTTATGTACTCCGCCCTGCGGCCAACACTTCCCGTACTTGCTTTTTCGTAGCTTACGGCTTTATGATCAAGCAGGATATCCGTAATTTTACCGACAGTCATCAGACTGAGCCCGGTTTTTTCGGCTATTTCGTGTCTGGTGATTTTTTTAAACTGCGATATAACCGAGAATATTCTTTTTATTGTTTCTCGTCTTATACCGTTTAAAGTATATTCCTCCACGCGCTTTCCTCCCTGATGCAAAGTTTTATTCAATTATACCGCAAAAATCAATTATTTGCAAGTGCTTCCTGATTGCGGTAATATTTTATAACGCCGTCGGCTATCGCTTTGGCGCACTTTTCGATTCCTTCGGCGGAACTTGTTTTTTCAAGCTCCTCGACGTTTGTCATAAAGCCGACCTCAACAAGAACCGACGGATAGCGTTCACATCTCACCATAGCAAGCTTCTGTGTTGACGCTCCTCTGTTGAGTCTGCCGAGAGCTACCGACATCGAGTCTGCCATCGCAATCGAAAGCGATCTGCCTGCATACTCCCAGTAAAGTGCCATAAGTCCGCGTATTTTCGTTACGTCTACGTTATAATCCATCGAATTCTGATGCACGGATATCATTATATCAGGCGAGAGATTTTCAACGTAGTTTACTCTGTCAGTCAGTGCAACGTACGAGTCGTCCTCGCGTGTGAGCACGACAGTCGCACCGAGCGACTCAAGCTTTTCGCGCGCATCAAGTACGATTTTAAGATTGAGCGCCGCTTCAAAGTCTTCGCTATTTGCTCCACTTGCTCCTCTATCGCTACCGCCGTGCCCTGCATCGAGTACGATAACTCGCCCAAGTAACGGCTTGTCACCCTCTTCAAGTCCGCGCGGATTGCGCAGGCTTACAACGGTCTTACCGTTTTCATAAGAAAACTCAAAGCCGAAGAAATTGTCAGCATTTTTGAGCTTCAGGTGATACCTGAAGCAGTTTTCCTTTGTGCTGAGTTCATACCGCACCGACTCAAACAGCGGGTTTTCAAAAAATACAGGCAAAGCGGCGGTGGTGATGTCAACATTATATAAATTAAGTATGAAATACCCGTCCTCTACTCTTCCGTTTAGCGGGATATTTTCATCTGCACTAATATATATCTTTGTAAAGTCACCGTCGTTTTTCACTTCAGCCGATTCTACTTTGGATATCGGCACGGATGCATCGAGCTCAACAACGTCGCTTTTTTTAACGTATCCGCCCACGCGAAGCAGGTAGTAACCATTTTCAAGACGAGTTGCGTTGTCGCGCATACCCTTTGCCTGCGAAGTAAAGTCGTCATAATAATAGCTGTCGGGCGATATCTTCAGCCCTGTACGCTTGGCATTTACTTCAACAGGTATAACGGCGTCGTCTCCGCCAACGCGCACGTTTGCAAAATTCATTCTCGCTGTGCCGTCATCAGAAACAGCTGTAACCCTGATTTCCCCAAGGTCTATGATTTCGCCGTCTGCCGCCTGCGGCAAAACGAGCGTACCCGAATAAGTCATTTCGTAAAGCTTATTCTTACCCGGAGATTTCTTTTCGGGCAGAAGCTTAACGCTGTTATCAAAAAGGTACGCCATTACAGTTGAATTGGCAGGCGCCTTGACTGTTACGGTAAGTGCTTCACCTGATGATAAAAACAGATCCGATTCCGGCGTTACGGGTATTATCTCATACTTATCCATTATTTTATCCGAAGTCTGTGTAACCTGCCCTGCAGAGGCGCTATACTGGCTTGTACCGTTATAGAGAGTATATATGTAATCGTTACCGTTTTGGGTAAAAACAAACTCATTCTTCCCTTTTTTTAAATCGAGCATAAGAGAAAAATATCCGCTTTTTGTACGCGAGAGCTTTCTTCCATTATAATATACGGGATAGGCAGGATCACTCATACCGAGAAGATATGTGCGCTCAAGCCCGTTCAACGTTGAGCCGTTTGCCGGGCTGTTAAAGCTTACTTTGTTTTCCGTACTCACCGGCACAGAATAGACGATTTCCTTTGAAAAAGCTTCGCGCAGCTCATCAGATATACTACCGCGGTTGTTTGCTATCTCACCGTATCCGTAAAAAATGCTTCCTTTATATGAGAGTTCGCTTCTTGCAAACTCTATCTGACTTAGCATTTCATAGTCCAAGTCCCACCACTCGTCTGCGTATCTGTACGCCGCGTGGCTTATAATAAGATCGACTCCGCTTGTGTCGCATACTGCGTTCCACCAACGCACGAGCGTGTCATAGCGCGCGGCTTCGTTTGTAAAGCTCCAGTATATCTGCGGCGCGATATAGTCTACATAGCCGCCCTCTATCCAGGCAAGTGCATCGCAATAAAGTTCATTGTATGCTTCAAGTCCGGATGTGGCGCTTCCGCCGTTTTTGCCGTCGTCATTCTGCCAGATACCAAACGGCGATACTCCGAAAAGCATTTCGGGATCGGCTTCTTTTATCCCCTCAAAACATTCGCGCACCAACGTATTTATATTGTCGCGGCGGAAATCTTCAAGGGTTTTGCCGTTTCCGTATTTATTATACGCATCTGAATCGTCAAAGACTGCCTTTTTACCGTTGACGTATACCGTATAAGGATAAAAATAATCATCAAATACTATTCCGTCCACGTCGTAGTTTTCGGCTATCTCATATACACCGTCACGCACGAGTTTACGCACTTCGGGGATGCCTGCGTTAAAATAAAGCTTACCGTCGGCGTATGCGACAGTATAATCGGGGTTCTTTCGTGCAGGATGATTTTCAGCAAGTATATTCAAATCATGCGAGGGCGCGTTCTGAGAACCGTAAGTAACTCTCAGGGGGTTTACCCACGCGTGCACCTTGATTCCTTCTTTGTGAGCGCGGTCTGTAAGATAATCAAGAACGTCAAAGTCGCCGTCAACGGGTGCGCCCTGCTTTCCCGTAAGATATTCGGATGTCGGGAATATTTCTGATTTATAAAACGCATCGGCAAGAGGTCTTACCTGAAAATATATGGCGTTTAAGTTGTTTGATTTGCACGTTTCTATAATAGAGTCTATATTTCTCCTGAGAGCATCGGCGGAAAGTCCGCGCGCGCTCGGAAAGTTGATATTGTTTACCGTGGCTATCCAAACACCTCTGACTTCAGCATTCGGGTCAAGGATATGCTCGGTTTCACTTGCGCTGATATTTATCTCAAGCAGCTTCATATCAAATTGTTTGCCCTTGCTTGAGGGAAGAATTTTATCCGTGTCAGCCCGAAGCGCGAAGATACACATAAGAAATATAAAGACAAAAGATAAAACCGCACAGGCGGCATAAATAATGCCTGTCCGCGCTCTGTTTATATCAAAAATCGAGTTTATCACGTTTTTCAATGTAATGCCCCGCCTTTTTCAAGCTATAATTATATTTCAGTATAACAAAATTCTACAAAGTATGCAAGTGAGAACTTCTTACTAAAAAGTAAATATTTGTATTTTAAAATTTATGATGAGAGTAAACAAAAAATACCCGACAGTTTTTCTGTCGGGTATTTTTTAATACACAAGAGAAAAAGCATATTGCCAAAGGCAATATGCCATAACTCAATAAGTAAATCAGAAATTACTCGAAAAGGTTTCCGCGACCGTTGCTGTAATCGTCAGACGGGATATCTCCACCGCTGTGCTCAGAAGAAGCTGTAATTACGTCTACAACATCAAGAAGCATTACCTCTACCGTAGGATCTTCATAAAACATCTTCATTTAGGTTTCTCCTTTCGAAATAATAGGGGAGTTCAAT
>JAZNQU010000099.1:0-3633 GCA_045590315.1 Eubacteriales bacterium | reverse complement strand
CCGCCGAGACACTTGAAATATCTATTATATATATCCCATCCGCCGAGAGCTATGTCAAGGTAATACTTGTCGCCCGTAAGCTGATATTCCATAGCCGCCGCAACAACATTGAGAAGCACGTAACAGTGCGGTCTGTCAAGCGGGAAGTTGCTGAACATAAGCGGGTTTTTATTGGCAAACTCTTTTTGGATAATATCAAGGTCGAGATATTTCTGGTGGAACTCGAGATCCTTCGCAAGTCCTGCCTCGGATAGCGCAAGAAGGAGATGTGCAGTTTGGGAATTTGTAGCGTTGTGACCGAAAAGCAGAGTCTTTCTGTATTCGCTGCTTGCAAGCCAATCGTACATTTCGCGAACAAGCTTGGACGCTTTCTCACTGCCGATAGATACCGCCGCAACCATGCCGTATGTCCAGAAAATACGGTCAAAATTCTTAAGCTCACTGTCCATGAGTGTCTGAAGCTCGTTCTTCTGATTAGGAACGAAAACGTTGCCGAACGCTTTTTCAACCGGATTGTAGTTTGAATATCCGTCAGCATCGGTATGTGCCGCGATATCGTCAACCACGCGGTCAACTATAGCCTTGAGCTCTTCATCGCCCGTCCAGAGATATGATTTTGCCGCGCCTGCAAGGATACGACCGTCTTGTGCGCCGGGGAGCCAGTCTGCCCAACCAGTAGACACCTTTTCCTGCCACTCGTATGCGGCGAGGTGGTATGGATACTTTGCACAGATCTTGATTCTTTCGACAGATCTGTTGAAAATCTCACCGAAAAAGCCCTTCAGCTTTACGTTAGAGGAGGGCATTTTTGCTGCAAATTCGATCTTGTTGTATTTGGATGAATGAGGCGCCTCGCGGTCATTCTTTATTTCTTCAAGCTCTGCTCGCATAGCACTTCTGAAATATACATCCGGAACGAGAAGCTCTTCTGCTTCAACAGAGTAGATCGTCGTTTCCGCCATAGCCGTGATAACAAGCGAATGTAAGCCATTCTCCGTCTTGATTTCACTCTCCTCAACGTCGGGACCGCCGTCGAGTGAAACAAGGAACTTGCCGTCAGCAACGATCTTGATGCTATCACCGCGGAACATCAAAAATGCTTTGGTGAAATCATAGACGCTATGCTTGCCGGTTTCCAAGTTTTCCCATCTTCCCGAATATATGATTTTTTTGGGATTTGCTACATAAATGCCCATTTGAAATAATCCTTTCAATAACTACATATTAGAGTCTGCCAACTCTGCGAAAATTATATCAAATGTAGAATAACTTGTCAATAGTTTAACTTAAAATTTTGTAATTTCAAAAATCATATTTTTATTTCTTGGGAAAATGCTTGTTTGGGAAATTGCGTTCACAGGCTTTACACATAAAGCTGTTGAGCAATATGAACAATTTTCTTGATTGTGTTCTGTTCAAATGCAACAAGACAAAATAAAAATATTAAGTTTACGCTTGTAAAAATAATGAAAAAGTATTGACATTGATTTACCAAAGTGTTAAAATGATACTGGCATTTAGTGTTTGCATCTATAAGTCGCGTTATGAATGCATGCACTCATTCAAAAAAAATAATTTTAAGAAAGGGCAAAAAACATGAAAAAGCGCAGACTACTTTCATTGTTCCTGACGATTGCTATGGTAATTTCAATGTTACCGATTATGGCAAGCGCCGAGGAAGCCGGCGACGCTCAAGCGACACCGGTAGTGACAGACGGTTACCTGGCTGTAACCGACCGTTTCGCGCACAATGGAGCTCCGATTATTCATACGGATTTCCAGCTCGAAGCGGAAAAGACATACGTATTTTCTTTTGATGCGTGTGATCCCACTTACGATCCCGAAAACACAGCGAATTATCCGGGAATCGCACTTCGTATGGACCTTCATCTCAATGGTGCATCGAATGCTTCGGCAGAACACCAATACTGGTTCAGAACCGTTGGCAATGAACGCGGCGGCGTGAAGATCATTAGCGGTACTCCTGTTGAAGGAAGACCGGGCTGGTACACTCTTACCGCTGAATTCCAGCCTATTACTTATGCAAGCGGCACATCTACTCCCACAAGCGGAACCTTCGGTGTAAGCTTCATGGGTGGTGCTAGCCGTGGAGATACAGAAGATTTCTATATTGACAATCTCTGCATTAAGGAAAAGGAACCCGCTACAGAGGGCGGTGAAGTAAAATCACTCACCCTCGATTTTAATAGTGAAGCTACCTCCGGCAATATTTCTCTTGTCAACGGCGCTACACTTTCCAATCCGATTTTTGCTGATACAGATAATACGTACATAAAATTTACTGAGCGCGGTAATTCAAGCATTCAGGTAAACACCAACAAAACTGTAAAAATTGGTGAGACTTATACCATTAAGTTTGATGCACGCACAGGTTTGCATAATGCACAAATGCTTAGATTCGCGCTTGATTCCGGAAATTACGTCATTAATGAATACAAGAATTTTGCAGGTTTCCGTGCATACGGCTTTAATGGTTCAACACAGATGAACCACACATTAACAAGTAAGACAGTATACAATAACAGCTCTATTTCGTTTGTTACAACTTATGCACCTGTTACATCTGACGGATGGAGCACTTATGAGCTTCAGATGACATTTAAACCGACTGGCACTTTGCTTGAAGGAGATGAGTTCCCCCTCACCTTCCGTATACAGTTCAATGCTTTCGGCGACTACAGAGATTGGGCTATAGACAATTTCGCTGTTCTTGATGCTACCGGCGAATCTATTTACACCAATACTTGTGAAACTGAAACTGAAAAAGCAGCGTGGAGCAAGAGCGGCAATGCAGGTAATTTTGAAATTACCGACTATGCTGCTGAGCTTGAGGACGCAAAGGCAGACCTTACTGCTAAGATCAACGCTATAGCTGACACTGTTGACAGCTATGATGAGCTTGCGGCTGTTAATGCAGCTGTTGCAAAGTATGAATCACTTTCGTATACACAGCGTGCGGCTATTGACAGCACTCTCAGAGCGAAGCTGACTGCTGCTAAGAGAGCGGCGGTTAACTATGTTGTAGCAGAGATAAATACTCTGTCTGCAGACTCGTCTAACCTTACTGCAGATCACGCAGACTATGTTGTCGCACTTCTTGAAACATATAGCACATTTTCCGGTATTCCCGGTGCAACCGATATGTTTTCCAGACCTGCAAACAAGACATACTCAAAGATCACTGGTTTGAAACCTGTATTTGAAAATGTAAAAAATCTTGCATATCAGGAGCAGCTTGAAAATCAGCCTATCGCAGATCCGATCATTGCACGTATTGATGCGATCGGTACTGTAACATATGACAAGAAGGCTACTATCGAAGCAATTCGTGCAGACTATGATGCACTTGATGCAAAGGTACAGGCTCTTGTAAGTAATATTGACGTTCTTGTAGCTGCCGAAGCTGCTATTGCTACCTATGAGGCAGATAATGCAAACTACTATGTAGCAGTTGCAAGACGCGAGGGCGCATTTGGCGGCTTGCTTATTGAAAACGGCCCCACACTTACAGCAGGTGAGAAATATACCATTTCTTACATCATTAAGTCTTATAATCCTAAAACTACCAATTTCCGTAACCGTCTGTACACCGGTGCAGTATCAGCTACAAAC
>JAZNQU010000098.1:0-2752 GCA_045590315.1 Eubacteriales bacterium | reverse complement strand
AAAACGAGGACAGGTCGATACTGCCGTATGAAAAGAACTGTGATATCAGGCTCGATTCGCTTCTCGGCTATGAGCTCTCTGTACTCAAACAGCGCGTACTGCCCCTGCTTGCACAGATAAAAGAGGGAAGCGCGCATTATAAACGTGCAAGAGAACTTGAAAAAATATTTATAAACATTGAGTCTGTTGACTCAGACTTTGTCCCCGCAGACTCTCTTTTCAGAGAATTCATACCGTAATATAAAACGGCCGCGCAAGCGGCAGATTGGAATTTCTATGTCCTCACAAAAAAGATTTTTTTCGGGAATGATGCTCCTGACGCTTTCTAATGTTATCATCAAGGCTGTCGGACTTCTATTTAAAATCCCGCTGACAAATTTAATAGGCGAAACGGGTATGGGCTATTTTAACTCGGCGTATACGATATACGCCTGGTTTTATATGCTCACAACCGCAGGACTCTCGGTAGCTGTTTCTATGATAGTCAGCGAGTACAGGGCACGCGGCAACACAAAGCAGATAAAAATAGTTTTAAGGACCGTACTTATTCTGTTTTTCGCCATCGGACTTGCCGGCACTCTTGCAATGGTCTTCGGAGCTTCAAAATTAGCAACACTCATACGTGTTCCCGAAGCGGCAATATGTATAATGGCGATAGCTCCCTCGCTTTTCTTCAGCTGTTTAGCAAGCTCTCTCAGAGGATATTTCCAGGGTTATCAGATAATGTTCCCGACGGCAGTATCTCAGATAATGGAAGCGTGCGGCAAGCTGTTTATAGGCATATCAATAGCAAAATATACGCTTTCGCTCGGCTTGGAAATTTCAGAGGTCGCCGCCTGCGCGCTTCTTGGTATAGCAGTAGGTATTGCAGCAGGCTTTTTGTTCCTTTGCCTGACTAAATTTTTCTTCAATGAAAGCAAATATAATAACGAATACGCAAGGCTTGAAGGTGACAGCGATGAGCTTTTAGGGCACAGAAGTATCGCTGTAAGACTTATTAAAATAGCAGTGCCGATAACGATAAGCTCATCTGTTATGAGCTTAACAAACATATTTGATACGCTCATAATGACAGACAGGCTGATGGCGTATGGTTATACGAATGCAGAAGCAATAAAGATATACGGAAACTATACGTCGCTCGCAATGCCGATGTTCAACCTTCCACCGGTACTTATCTATGCGATAACATATTCGGTAGTGCCGCTTATAACGGCCGCCGTAACCAGACGTGAGACTGACGAGGCGAAAAGATATATGCATTCGTCGATAAAACTTACGTCGCTTATAGCAATGCCGTGTGCGATAGGACTCGGTGTGCTTTCGTATCAGATACTTGCTCTGTTCTTTGACATAGAACTTGTAAACAACGGTGCAGGAATGCTTACAGCCCTTGCTCCCTCGGTATTCTTCGTTTGTATGCTTGCAATTACCAACGCGATACTGCAGGCAAACGGATACGAAAAGAAACCTATAGTTTCAATGCTCGCAGGCTCGGCGGTTAAACTTGTCGCAAGCTATTTGCTCATACCGGCGCTCGGAAGATACGGCTCTCCTATAGGAACCTTGCTTTGCTATATCACAATAGTTGTAATAAATATGTATTATGTTGCTAAATACGCAAAGGTGGTACCGAATATTGCAGATGTTTATCTAAAGCCTCTCGTATCCGGAGCACTGTGCGGAGTGAGCGCGCTTGCTGTAAGCCATTTTCTGTCACAGCTACTTGGACTTACGCTTTCAACAGTGGCGGCAATACTTGCGGCGGTCGCGGTGTATTTTATAAGCGTACTTATAATGAAATGCCTTACCAAAGACGATATTATGATACTTCCGAAAGGTGAGAGTGTATACGCTCTTCTTCGTAAAATCAAAGCGGTGAAATGATAATATGCAGAATATAAAAGAAAAGAAAGAAAAACTTGCCTCTCAGGAAAATTACACTTTTGAAGATTTGTGCGATATAATAACGATACTCCGTTCGCCCGAGGGCTGTCCGTGGGACAGAGAACAGGACCACAAGAGTATACGCAAAAACTTTATCGAAGAAACGTACGAGGTCATAGAAGCGATAGACGATGATGACCGTGAACATCTTCTTGAAGAACTTGGCGACGTGATGCTTCAGATTTTACTTCATACAGAGATGGAAAGAGAAAAGCAAAGCTTTGATATATCCGACGTCATAAACGGGATATCAAAGAAGCTTGTGCACAGGCATCCCCATGTGTTCGGGAATGTAAGCGTAAACGATGCTGCCGGGGTATTGGTAAACTGGGACGCGATTAAAAAAGAAGAAAAGGGACAGAAAAATATCGGCGATGAGCTTGCCGGTGTATCAAGGACTCTGCCATCATTGATGAGAGCGCAGAAGATAATCAAAAAGGCAGAGAAATACGGTGTCGGGATGTGTGAAAAAGAGTCCGGTTTTGACGCGCTTGATAATGACGGATACGTTGATATTTTAATGAAGTTATGTAGGAGTGCCAACGCAAAAGGCGTTGACCTTGAAGAGCTTTTGGACCAAAAATGTAATTTTGAGACAGAAAAAGTCAAAAAAATATGAAAAAATAACAAAAAATGGTCAAAAAAAACAAAATTATTGACATCTTTGTAAAGGTAACGATAACTAAATAGAAACTATCCCATTTAATGTATGATCAAAATAGCTAATGTTCAGACAGTATAGTGCACAAAAAGTGACAGCTTTCCAAAAAGTACAGATTTCAAAAGAAAAAGCTAAAAAGAGTAA
>JAZNQU010000097.1:0-8072 GCA_045590315.1 Eubacteriales bacterium | reverse complement strand
AGAACGACATGGCTACGATCCGACTTAGCCGAAGTCGTCAAGAAAATCGTCTATCTTCTCAATTTCAGACTTTTTGCCTTCTGTGTCTGCGCTTATTCCCTGGAAATCGTACACGGGGTCATTGATAATAATGAAACGCGTGTCTTTTGGAATATCCGCTTCCATAAGGTTTATCGTGTTGACTTCATAGCCCGCGTCCGAGAAAAGTGTCCAGAGAGCTTCGTCAACGAGGCTTTCGCCATGACCTGTCGTAAAGAGGGCCTTGGGGTTTTCATCTGCCGTGACCTGGAGAATACCGGAGAGAAGCTTGTATTCGCCGTTGTATGCCCAGGGAGTATCGGAGGAAGCATCGTTGAATGTAAAGAACGCTCTGAGTGCGTATACAATAGACTCGCCGCCGCTTTCAACGATAACACTCTGGTCGGTTATCCTTGTTCCCTGCGTTGTTTTATATTTTACAATCGACGAGGGATTTTTGTATATGTCAACGTGCTTGATATTTATGTTGTCAAATTTTGATGAAAGCTCAAGGGCCGTGTTGTACACTGTCTTCTGATAAAGATTTGCCTGAAGAGTATCAGCGTCGTCACAGAAGATAATGTTAACTTCATCGTCAATACCTTTTATAACTGCAAGCGCTTCGTCTGAAAGCTTGAAGACGCTGTCCTTTGTCATATCTATGTACAAATAGTACTCGTGAGCAAGGGCTGTTATGATTATGTTAAGTATAATAACCGACGCGACGATTACCGCTGTAAGCGCGGCGCTGAAGCTTGTGCGTTTAAAGGAACGGCTTTTAAAAAACATTGGTATTTTGCTGTTCATGTTCTGCCCTCCCCATTACGACCAGCGGCGCTTTTCGTAAACGCGCACGGTTAAGAATAAAAATACGAAACAAATAGAGAAATAGTAGAAAAGAGAACTGATATCAAGTATTCCGAAGGTGAAGTTTGAAAAACGGCTGTAGATTGATATCCAGTCAAGAACTACCCGCACGGGATAAAAATCGATGTACTGATTAACAAACGATATAACGAGCATTACGATAAGCGTTCCTATCGTTGCAATAGCCGCTATAAGCTGATTTTCGGTAAGAGAGGATATAAATAGTCCGATAGCCACGTAAGATGCGCCTATAAGAAGAATTCCTATCGCATAGCTGACGAGAACGGCAACGTTAGGTGTACCGAATCTGAAAAGAGTATAAAAGTTTACGCATGAGAGGATAAAGCTTCCTGCGAACATTGTGTACGCCGAAAAGAATTTTCCCATAACCATACCGGTAAGCGATACGGGCGAAGTGAGAAGAAGCTGTTCGGTTCTTGACTTTCTTTCTTCGCTGAAGCTTTTCATCGTAAGAAGCGGTACGATAATACTGTAAACAAACATTATAGCGATAAAGAACATCGAAATACTGCTGCTTTCACCCTGGAAAAGAGTGGATACTGCAAACATTCCACCGGTAAGGGCTAAAAATACCGCGATGAAAACATAGCCTATTGATCCCGTGAAATACGACAGCATTTCACGCTTGTAAATTGCACTCATTTATGTATGTTCCTTTCTTACTTGTTATCATCGTCGTCCCAGGCGGCACGCTCATTTTTTTCTTCTTCATTGTACTTGTTGTCAACGATAGAGATGAATACGTCTTCAAGGGTAACACTCTTTTCTTCAAGACCCATAAGCGGCCACTCGTTTCGGGCAAGAGAAGCGAACAAAAGCTTACGCACGTCAACGCCGGGTTCGCATTCTATGGTGTATGTATATATTCCTTGGTCATTGTCTCCCGTGTATTCGGCGTCTTTTATGCCGTCAAGGGTTTTGAGCATTGAAAGAACTTCTCTTTGGGGACCTGATACTTTAACATTGTACTTTTTGTTTGCCTGAACGAATTTTGCAAGCTCTTCGGTCGGCTTGTCCGCAACTATTCTGCCGCTGTCGATAATTATTATTCTGCCGCAGATTACCTGGACTTCAGAGAGGATATGCGAGCTGAGTATTACCGTGTGTTTTTCGCCGAGCCGTCTTATAAGACTGCGTATTTCTATTATTTCTTTAGGGTCAAGACCGACTGTCGGCTCGTCCATAATGATGATCGGCGGATTGCCCACAAGTGCCTGCGCGATACCGACTCTCTGCTTATATCCCTTGGAAAGGTTTTTAATAACACGGTTCTGTACGTCACTAATTTTTACAACGCTGCATATTTCGTCAATATGCTTTTTGCGGCTGTAAGTACATTTCTTGAGGTCGAATACAAAATTTAAGTATTCGCGTACCGTCATGTCTATGTAAAGTGGCGGCTGTTCGGGCAGATATCCTATCATAGTTTTGACAGTCTGCGGATCGTCAAGAATACTTATATCATCAACGTATACGTTTCCCGAGGTTGCGGAAAGATAACCGGTGATTATATTCATCGCCGTTGACTTTCCGGCACCGTTAGGTCCGAGAAAGCCTACAACTTCACCTTTTTGTATCTCAAGAGAAATGCCGTCAAGGGCATATTTTGAGCCGTAACGCTTGACAAGATCTTCTATTCTTATCATTTTTGTTTTCCTTTCTGCAAAAGCACAGATCATTTCAGTGCAATCATAGCGCACATTGTTCCTCTGTTGTTTTTATGGTATCTGTGAGAGAAAAATTCATTCGGGTCACAGCAAGTGCAAAGCTTGGTTATATCTGTATTTTCTTCTTTTATTCCCGCTTCAAGCAGGGTAAGATATATAAGTTTTTTCAAATCGGCGGTATATACGCCGTTTTTTTCTTCTATAAATTCACGGCAGAATTCTTCATCGAGCAAAGAATAACACTCGCATACAAAATCCTTGCCCACCGTGTAGCAGTCCTTGCATATGCTCGGACCAACCGCCACTTTTATATCCTCTCTTTTTGCACCGAGCGCACACATCTTGTCTATGACTTCTGCGCTTATCTTTCTAGCACTTCCGCGCCAGCCCGAGTGCGCCGCACCGATAACGCGGTTTTTTGAGTCGTAAAACAAAACGGGAACACAGTCGGCAACTCTTACGCATAAGAGCGCACCCGGTGTGTTTGATACATATCCGTCAAGGCATAAATCAGACTTTTCGTACACCCCGAGCCCGAATTTGTCTTCTGTAACGGTAAGAACGTCGCTTGAATGCACCTGGCCGAGCATTACTCCGTGGGATGGGTCTGCGCCTATCGTATTTGCAAATATTTCAAAGTTTTTAATAACGGTAGCATTGTCGTCGCCTCTTTTGAAAGCAAGATTCAGGCTCTGCGTGTACTTTCCCGTGCTCACGCCGCCGTGACGGGTGGAAAAGCCGTGGGGAATATCTTCAAGAAGCGTGGATTTATAGTGTGGTGCACCCGTGTTCGTGCATTTGTAAAACATATTTCCTCCAAATTATAAGGAGATATCAAAAAGCTTTATTGCCTTTATCGCACTGCCGTCTTCAAAGTCCATGACCTCGCCGAGCGCAAAAAAGCCTTCGCTTGAGTGTATTCTGAGTTTTGTGCCCACACTGTAGTGAGTACCTATCTTTTTCTGGTATATTTCAGCGCCGTTTCTGCAAAGTCTTTCGTAAAATGCCGGCAGTACTACCTCTTCAAGCTCTGAAAACAGGCTTTCGGTGGGGATAAGGAGTGACGTGCGTTCGCTCTCGCTCATTTCTGCAAGCTCATCAAGCGTGTGTGCGTTTTTCAGATCGAAATTTCCCGATTTTTCGCGCCTGAGCGAGCTCATTACAGCGCCGCAGGTGAGCTTTGTTCCTATATCGGCGCATAGCGTGCGGATGTAAGTGCCCTTGGAGCAGTCGACCGTCAGAATATAGTCAACGTCGCTTATACGAGAGCAGACGATAGAATCAATATGTATGGGACGGCTGTCGCGCTCTACAACTATATTGCGTCTGGCAAGGTCAACAAGCTTCTGACCGTCAATTTTGAGCGCGCTGTACATGGGGGGAGTCTGCATAGTGTCGCCAACAAAAGAGTTGACGGCGGCGCGCACTTCGTCTTCGCTTACTTTTTTGTCAGACTCCGAGAGTATTATGCCCGTAATGTCTTCTGTGTCGGTGGTAAGACCGAGTTTCATACCGGCGGTATATCTCTTGTTGTCGGAAACGAGGTATTCCGCCGCTTTTGCGGCTCTGCCTACAAGAACAACAAGTAAACCTGTGGCAAGGGGGTCGAGAGTGCCCGTGTGTCCTACTTTTTTTGTATTATAAAGCTTTCTTATTCTGCCGACAACGTCGTGAGACGTTATGCCGGCAGGCTTATCTATAAGCAATACTCCCGAAATTTCTGCCATGTTAAAACCGACCTTTTGTTTATTTTTTGAGTGCCGACTCTATATCTTTTTTGATGATTTCTGCCGCCTCTTTAATGCTCGGAGCATTGATAGAGCAGCCGGCGGCGCGGATATGTCCGCCGCCAGAGTGTTTTGCGCAGATTGCCGCTACGTCGGCATAGCTGTTGGCGCGAAGCGAGATTTTGTAATCGCCCGGGTCTGATACGCGCACGTACGCGCCGACTTCAACGCCCTCGAGTTTTCTTGCAACGTTGACAACGTCGTCAAAATCCTCGTACGACAGTCCCTCTTTGTCAAGAATATCAAGCGGAACTGTAATAATAGCCGCCTTACCGTCTGCAAAAATTTCAAGTCTCTGTGCCCCGATAGCTTCGGCTTTCAGCTTGTTTATGGAGAAAGTGTCGAAAAGAAGCCTTGATATTTCTGCTCTGTCTATATCTGAATCTGCAAGCGCGGCACAGACATTAAATGTGTGTGAAGTTGTGTTTGAATATTTGAAATTACCTGTGTCGGACGCGATACCGGCGTATATGGGATAGCTTATGTCAGAGTCAATCGCGGCGATTATACCGCGGCTGACAAATTCTTTGGCAATATCATATACTATCTCGCTTGCCGCCGAAGCATCAGCCTTCGTGTACGTGTATTCTGCAAACGGAGTGTTTGATATATGGTGGTCGATCGACAAGTCTACGCGTGCGCCGAATTCGTCTTCAAGAGAGCCGAGCCTTGAAGAAGAAGCGCAGTCAAGGCTTACTATATAGTCAGGCGTGAAAGCTGTTTCTCTTTGCTGTGGCGTGCAAAAATCAAGTTCACCCAGAATAAAGCGCAAGCGCGCCATAGGCTGTTCGGGAAAAAGTATTTTCACAGACTTTCCTGCCATAGTAAGCAGGCGCGCAAGCGCACTTGTGCTGCCTACAGCGTCGCCGTCAGGGTTTTTGTGAGTGATTATAAGGATATTATCGTGCGATACAAGCAAGTCGCAAACCGTTTTTATATCCGTAAGCATCATTCATCATCCTCGTTTTCAAGCATTCTTCTTGCTGCCTCTTCCGCAGCTTCTGCCGCTCTGAGCTCAGGCTCGATTTGGTGGAGAAGCTTTGAAATGTTAGCTCCGTACTCCATCGAAGTATCTTCATAAAACTTTATCTCGGGTGTTATTCTCATATTAAGTGTTTCTGCAAGGCGCTTGCGGATGAAGCCGACAGCGCTTTCAAGACCTTTTTTGACTTCCTTTGAGTCAGCTCCCATTGCAGAAAAATATACCTTTGCAAATTTTAAATCAGGCGTAACCTCAGCACCCGTTATACTTACGAAAGCGCCCGAGACTCTGGGGTCCTTGACCTCGCGGATTATAGTGCTCAGAGCCTTGACTGTTTCATCGTTTATTCTCGCTTTTCTGTATCCTGCCATTTTGAGTCCTTCCTTATCTGTATGCGCTTTTGAACTAATAAAATATATACTCTTTTAGTATACCACATAAGAGAGTGAATTGCAACAAATTCACATTATTTTCAAATAATGCGCACTCTTTTTTCAAAAAAGAAAAAGCGGTGATATTATAATCCGTGCGGAATTATAATATCACTGCTAAATCACTTTATGTCAACCGTAACTTTTTTGCCGGCTGAATTTGCAGCAGCCTTAATAACTGTGCGGATAGCTTTTGCGATTCTGCCGTGCTTTCCTATAACCTTACCCATATCATCGGGCGCAACCGAAAGCTCAAGCACGATAGTGTCGGGCTCGATTTCATTTTCGGTAATCTTGATGCTTGAAGGGTCGTTTACAATAGGAGCAACAATGTCGCAAAGCATCTTTTTAAGATCGAGCATTATATTTTCTCCTTTTCACTCAGAGATGCTCAGTCGATAATGCCGTTTTTCTTGAGAAGGCTCTTTACTGTATCAGTGGGCTGTGCGCCGTTCTTGATCCAGGTTTTCGCCTTGTCAGCATCGATCTTGAATTCAGCGGGATCCACAAGGGGATTGTATGTGCCGATTTCTTCGATGAACTTACCGTCACGAGGATATCTCGAGTCAGCAACTACTACGCGGTAGAAGGGGTTCTTCTTCATACCCATTCTTCTGAGTCTGATTTTTACTGCCATTTTAAATGACCTCCGTAAATAAAATAATTTTTTATATTAATCACCGTCAGCTGTTGGCTTAAAACGGCATATTAAACATTCCTTTTTTGCCAAATCTGCGCGCCATTTTTCCGGCACCCGGACCTGCAAGCTGTTTCATCATCTTACACATCTGGTCGTATTGCTTTAAAAGACGGTTTACGTCTTCAACGCGCATACCCGCGCCCTGTGCAATTCGCTTTTTTCTTGATGCGTTTATAACGGATGGATTTTCTCTCTCATCGGGAGTCATGGAAAGGATTATCGCCTCAACTCTGCCGATTTGCTTTTCGTCAATATTTGCGCCCTTAAGATCAGACGCTTTGACACCCGGCATCATGCCGAGAAGCTGGTCGAGAGGACCCATCTGGCGAATTTGTGAGAACTGTTCAAGAAAGTCTGTAAGCGTGAACTTCTGCTCGCGCATCTTTTTCTCAAGCTCTTCTGCTTTCTTTTCATCAAAACTCTGCTGAGCTTTTTCTATAAGCGAGAGAACATCGCCCATTCCGAGGATTCTCGACGCCATTCTGTCGGGGTGGAAGGGCTCTATCATATCAAGCTTTTCGCCAACGCCTATGAACTTAATAGGCTTTCCCGTAACGTGACGTACCGAAAGTGCGGCACCGCCTCGTGTGTCACCGTCAAGCTTGGTGAGAATTACGCCTGTAATGTCAAGAAGCTCGTTAAAGCTCTTTGCAACATTTACCGCATCCTGACCTGTCATTGAGTCAACAACAAGAAGTATTTCCGTTGCGTCCGTTGCCGCCTTTATTTCCGAAAGCTCGTTCATGAGCACTTCGTCAACGTGAAGACGGCCGGCGGTATCAATGAATACCATATCGTGGCCATGACGCTTAGCGTGCTCAATACCCGCTTTGGCAATTTCAACCGGACTAACCTTGTCGCCCATTGAAAAAACGGGAATCTCAAGCTGTGTGCCGACAACCTCGAGCTGTTTTATAGCCGCAGGTCTGTAGATATCGCAGGCAACAAGCAGAGGACGTTTGCCCTGCTTCTTGTACATTCCCGCAAGCTTTCCGGCGTGCGTTGTTTTACCGGCACCCTGCAGGCCTACCATCATTACAACTGTAGGCGGACGGGAGGATATCGTAAGCTTTGTGTTTGTGCATCCCATAAGAGCTGTCAGCTCTTCGTTAACGATTTTTATGATCTGCTGGGCAGGCATAAGGCTTTCAAGCACTTCTGCACCCACAGCTCGCTCGGTTACTGCGTTTATAAAGTCTTTAACCACCTTGAAGCTGACGTCAGCTTCAAGAAGCGCAAGCTTTATTTCACGCATACCTTCTTTTACATCTTTTTCGGTAAGCTTGCCCTTGCCCTTGAATTTTTTAAAGGCAACGGACAGTTTGTCTGCAAGACTTTGAAACATTTACGTTCCCCTTTGATTATATCTCTGAAAGGCGTTTTACGTCGGCTATAATTTTGTCAAAATCTTCATTGCAGGACATTTCAGACTTGATTTTTAAAAGCCTTTCGGCAATTGACTCGCAGTTTTCGCAAATCTCGATAAAACGGCTTGCAAGTCCGAGCTTGCTTTCAAAATCAAGAAGCTGTTTTTCGCTCTTTTTTACTATATCGCGTACACCCTGTCTTGTTATACCGATCTGCTCGGCAACCTCTGCA
>JAZNQU010000096.1:0-3035 GCA_045590315.1 Eubacteriales bacterium | reverse complement strand
TGGCTACGATCCGACTTCTTTGTGCAACTGCTTCTGATACAGACGAAGCAGAAGTTACCTTTTTATTATTTACGTGAGTTATAATATCCTTAATATTGAGACCGGCGCTCTCGGCAGGAGACAGGCTGCCCGACTCACTTGCGATCTCCTCAATAGCAGAAACTATAACGCCGTCCGTATAAAATTTAACGCCGAACGGTATACCGCCCGGACACACCTTTGTATTTTCCGCCGCGCTTGCTGTAAGTGACAAGCTTACTACCATTATAGTAATAAGCACAAACGACGCGGCTCTGTTTATATATTTTTTTGTCATTTCCACCGTTTCTCCGACGAGTTTTATTGCGCACACTTTGTCCGCTTTATTATTTTTGCTTGCAGAGATTTTTTTATGTGAGACAAATTCAGTCAAATTAACAAAATTCGCAGAGCGTTTTTTTGCATAATTTTCCATTTATAAAGAAATTTTTATATACCCCTTGAATATGTCCTGCCTTTGTGCTACAATGTCATTATAACAGAGTAGAAAGAACAGCGTGAAGTGCGCATGGGACGGGGAGTTGCCGATGCGACGAAAACGCATAAGCGTTGCGGTTGTCCTTTCGCATCCCGCTGTACATATACGAGGCTCCTCCTATATGTAAACGGTGAAAGACTGTGATATAGGAGGTATTTTTATGCAAAAAAACAGATATTTGCACAAGCTTGTGCTCTCATCCATACTCGTCGCAATGCAGGTAATACTGTCGCGCTATCTCGGTCTGCAGACACAGTTTTTTCAGTCAAGCTTCGGCTTTGTTGCAATAGCTTGCACGAGCGCCCTGCTCGGACCTGTATGGGGTGCTGCCGTTGCTTTCATTGCCGATTTTATCGGCGTAACGCTTGCAGGTACGGGCGCGTATTTCCCGCTTTTTTCTATAAACGAGATCTTATACGCGCTGATATACGCGGCGTTTTTGTACAAGCAAAAGCGAACAGTTATCAAGACTATACTTTGTGTTGTTGTACAGACAATATTCGTGGCAATACCGCTGACACCCGTATGGCTCTACATTTATTTTAATTTGCTCGGAGCACCCGAAGCGTTTTCGGTAATATTTATGTCAAAAATAACGGCAAGCCTCATTGAGCTTCCGATTAAAGCGGCGGTTCTTGTGCCGCTGTCACTATTTGTTTTCCCGAAGCTTGAAAAACTATTCATAAATAAAAAAGGTTAAAAAACCACATCCGATTGTAGACAAACGGTTCCTATTACCCATATTTAAAAGTTTTTGAGGGGGAGTATGAGGGGGAACTTTTTTCGAAAAAGTTCCCCCTCACAAAAAGTATGAAACGAGACAAACACGGATTCAACAACGTAATAAGGCTCGGACTTGAGCGCATTGAGGCGTTGCTTGAGCATTTAGGCAGACCTGACAGAAAATTAAAATTTGTGCACGTAGCAGGAACTAACGGCAAGGGCTCGACCTGTGCCGTAATAGAGCGCGCTCTCATACACGAGGGTAAGCGCGTTGGCAAATTCACTTCCCCGAATCTTGTTCGTGTAAACGAGCGCATATGCGTAAACGGTGAAATGATAAGCGATGCCGAGCTTGATGCGGCGCTCACAAGCGCGGAAGAAGCTGCGGACAAGGTCGCAAACGAGCGCGGCGAGACGCCGACTCAGTTTGAAATATGGACTGCGGCGGCTATGCTCTATTTTGCAAAGCGCGAGTGCGACATAGTCGTGCTCGAGGTAGGACTCGGCGGCGAGTTTGATGCTACGAATATAATAGAATCGTGCGAGCTTGCAGTTATATGCAAAATTGAGCTTGACCACACCGCATACCTTGGCAACACGCTTGCCGAGATAGCGCACGCAAAATGCGGTATAATAAAGGATAACATCACAACGCGCAAGGTCGTCACGGGAACACAGTCTGAAGAAGCCATGGCGGTAATAAAGGCAACGGCAGAGTCTCACGGACACGAGCTTGTAGTTGCAAGCGTACCCGAGCCTGTCGGCTTTGACGGCATACACGAGTACTTATTATTAAACGGAGAGCGCACGCGCCTGTCGCTCGGCGGAGTGTATCAGCTTGAAAACGCATCTGTTGCAATCAGCGCGCTTGAATCGCTCGGAGTATCGTATGAGTCTATACGCTTCGGACTTGAAAACGCCGTACACCGCGGCAGATTTGAAGAAGTAGCACCGGGTGTAATATTTGACGGCGCACATAACCCTGACGGAGTACGCGCACTTGAAGCGGCGCTTGAGAGGTACTTTCCGGGCAGGCAGATGAATATAATCTACGCGTGTATGGCGGACAAGGACGTTAAAAGCGTGCTCGACATACTTAAAAGCGAAAAGCGCAATTTCATTTTCACAACAGTACAGGACAATCCGCGCGCGATGAGTGCACACGCGCTGTGCGAGCTTGCGCGAGAAAAATGCGGTATAGACGGCAAAAGTGCCCGAGCGCTGCATGATGCACTTGATATGCGCGATGGTCTTACGATAATATGCGGCTCACTGTATCTGTACGGCGACCTGCCGAATTTATGAGAATAGCGACTTCTGTATAAAACTCCTTCTGTCAAAGAGAGAGGCTATAGTAACAACAATTTCCACATTATTTTTCAAAAACCTATTGACAAATAAGAATATATGTGGTATCATTACTTCATCACTTCACTGCGATAAAGCATACGCGGTGAAATAATCAACCACAAGGAGAAACTATCATGAAAAAGATTCTTTCAATTTTACTCGCACTTTTAATGCTTACATCTTCATTCGCACTTGTATCCTGCGAATCAGGACCCGATTCTAAATATATCGAGAAAAACGGCAAGATGATTATCGGTATTACATATTTTGAACCGATGAACTATTTTGACGATAACGGCGAGCTCGTTGGTTTTGAAACAGAGTTTGCAAAGGCAGTATGCGAAAAGCTCGGCGTTACAGCAGAATTCCAGGAAATAGACTGGGCAACAAAGGAAGTCGAACTCAACGCAAAAACTATTGACTGCATCTGGAACGGTATGACTAT
>JAZNQU010000095.1:0-11318 GCA_045590315.1 Eubacteriales bacterium | reverse complement strand
CCTCTCCCGAAGGGCGAGGCTAAAAAAGGCTCTCCAAAGGGAGAGCCTTTTGTGCGTTTTGATACAATAATCAAGCGGCGGTATCGTTTGAAGTAACGGTAATGCCTTCGGTCTCGCTTGCGCGTACGATTACACCGTTTTCAAAATATCCGCTGTATTCGCGTCCGCTCGGCCAGGTGTATTTTCCCTGACCGTGAAGCTTGTTATCAAGAAATTCACCTTCATATATTTCGCCGTTTGCCCAGGTATATACGCCATGACCGGTACGTACGTCAGCTTTGAAATCGCCGACATATTTATCACCGTTGGGAAAAACATAGGTTCCGGTACCCTCTTTTTGGTCGTCAACGTATTCGCCGTCGTAAATTGCACCGTCGCTCCAGGTGTATTTGCCGCGTCCGTTTTTGCGGTCATCTGCAAAAGAGCCCTCGTAAACCGAGCCGTCTGCCCACGTATATTTTCCGATACCTTCTTTTTTGCCTGCGGCAAAATTACCTTCGTATATATCTCCGCCCGCAAATTTGAAGATTCCGTATCCGTCAAGAGCGTTGTTTTTAAACTCGCCCTCGTAATAATCTCCGTTAGCGTAGCTAAGCGTTCCGCTACCCGATTTTCCGAGGTCTTCAATGCTTCCGTTATATACGTCTCCGTTTGAGTAAGTAATCGTGCCGTTTTCGCCGTCTACCTCGGCAGTTATACCGTCGGAATAGTAAAGCTTTCCTTTTGTAAGGTCGCCGTTTGAGTCAACCTTTCCGAAATACTTTACAAAACCTCCGTCATCGGTGTTTATTCTTATATATCTCGTACCGCTGAGGTATATGCAGACAATAAAGAATAAAAGACAGATCGCAGCTGCGGCAATTATTGCTAAAAATATATTAACGGAGCTGTTTTTCTTTTTGTTGTTATTATCCATAAACGGTTAAATCCTTTCTTTTGGTGAAAGAGACTGAAGAATAAGTATATGTTAATTATGACAAATTTTATGAAGCTTTAATCATTTCCACAAAATTTTCTGCCATCTGAAGTAATTCAGGCAGAGCAATATAAACGATTGCGGCAAGAATTATGAGCAAAACGAAAGAAATAAGCAGAGAAACGGGACTTGCGCCGTTGTGCGCGTACAAGCGGTCGGCGCGAAGAGTGTTTTCTTCGGGTATGTAAAAGCGCACGTTCTCTATGTCGCTTTTGTTTTCTTCGTCCGTGCGTACTATTTTTGTAAAAAGTCCGCCTGATTTGAGAGCTGACTTTAAAAATAAGTTCGACATTGCCGCATCCTTCATGGATTTTGCGCTCTCACTTGAATTTGCCTTGTTTTTTATGAGATATGCAACAAATCTGCCTAAAAACACCCTGTTATAAAGGCAGACAAACGCCGCTATTGCAAAGCCTGCAATTATTGCCCAGACTATTATTCTGCCTGTTGTAAGAGGGCCGCCGAAATCAAGGGGAGATGAGAAAAACGTCTTGATATCGCTAAATATTGCTTTGAAAAAATCTAAAACTATCATTATACTGTACCTTTCCGTAAGCACTATGAGATTTTTTACGGTGCTTTATCAGACAAAAATTACAGCGTCACTTATTTGATTATATCAACACCCATATATTTTCTGAGCGCTTCGGGAACTGTTACCGAGCCGTCTGCGTTCTGATAATTTTCAAGAATTGCCGCAACAGTTCTGCCTACAGCAACGCCTGAGCCGTTGAGAGTGTGGACAAATTTTGCTTTATCCTTTGAGTCGCCCTTGTACTTGATGTTGGCTCTGCGCGCCTGATAATCGACGAAGTTCGAGCAGGAGCTGATTTCAACGTAGCGGTTGTATGAGGGCATATAAACCTCGATATCGTAAGTTTTTGCTGAAGAGAAGCCCATATCGCCTGTGGAAAGGCATACAACGCGGTGGGGAAGACCAAGACCCTTAAGAACGTTCTGCGCGTCAAGTGTGAGGCTTTCAAGCTCTTCATAAGACGATTCGGGAGTTGTAAACTTAACAAGCTCAACCTTGTTGAACTGATGCTGACGTATAAGTCCGCGTGTGTCTCTTCCCGCGCTTCCTGCCTCTGCTCTGAAGCAAGCGGAGTAAGCGCAGTATTTTATCGGAAGATTTGCACCTGCAAGAATTTCATCGCGGTGCATATTGGTTACGGGAACTTCCGCGGTAGGAATAAGGAAATAATCGTTGTTTGTAACCTTGAAAGCATCCTCTTCAAACTTAGGAAGCTGACCTGTTCCGCGCATGGAAGCTCTGTTTACCATATAGGGAGGAAGAATTTCCGTATATCCTGCGTCAACGTGGCTGTCAAGGAAATAGCTTATGATAGCGCGTTCAAGCTTTGCTCCAAGGCCTCTGTAGAAGTGGAAACGGGCGCCGGTTACCTTTGCCGCCGTTTCGGGATCGAGTATACCGAGCTTTGCGCCGATATCCCAGTGTGCCTGCGGCTCAAAATCAAATGAAGGAATCTCTCCCCATTTGCGAAGCTCTACGTTTTCGCTGTCGTCTTTTCCAACGGGAACAGACTCGTCGGGCATATTGGGTATGCAGAGAAGAGTGTTTTCAATTTCCTTATCAAGCGCGTCGATCTTGTCTGTATCGGCTTTTACTCTGTCTGAAAGCTCCTTCATTTCCGCAAATATAGCCGAAACGTCCTTGCCCTCTTTCTTGAGCATCGGAATCTGCTTGGAAACCGCATTCTGGCGCGCCTTCTGAGCTTCTGTATCTGCTATGAGAGCTCTTCTTTCTTCGTCTAAAGAAAGTATATGCTCAATTTCATTGTCAAAGTCCTTGCCGCGTGTAAGCAGGCGTGCTTTTACGTATTCTTTGTTTTCCTTAATAAGTTTAATGTCTAACATTTTCCTTTTCCTCCGGGATTTTATTTAATATCGTCAAAAACTTTTTTGCCGCATAGCTTTATAATGATTTCTTCAAGCTCTTCGCTGCTTGAAAAAGCAATTGAAATGCTTTTGTTACGGGAAGAATCGGCGATTTTTACCCGACTTCCGAGGTGTTCGGTCGCCTTATTTTCTATTGCCTTATAGTATTCCTTTAACTGCCGCTTTTCGGGACTTTCCTTTTTGCCCTCATCGGCGATTGTTCTTGAGTTTAAGCGTCTGACTTCCTCTTCGACTGCACGCACGCTCAGCGTTTGTTCTGCCGCTTTGTTTGCAAGAGGGAGCATATCTTCGGGATTTTTGAGTCCGAGTATCGCTCTTGCGTGACCTGTTGATATATCATCGCTTGCAACAAGCTTTAAAACCTCTTCGGGAAGCTCTAAAAGACGCAGAGCATTCGTGATGCTTACGCGGCTTTTGCCAACAGATTCGGCAACTTCTGCCTGAGTGAGGTCGTATTCGTCTATAAGCGCGCAAAAAGCCCTTGCTTCTTCAATCGGATTTAAGTCTTTGCGCTGAATATTTTCAATCAAAGCGTATTCTGCGGCCTTTTTGTCGTCAATATCAAGTATAATTACCGGTATTTCGGACAGCCCTGCCATTTTTGAAGCTCTCCAACGGCGTTCTCCGGCAACTATCGTGTAATATCCGTCGCTTTCTGACGGCCTTACGGCGATAGGCTGTATCAGCCCGTTTTTCGCAATTGAATCGGCAAGCTCACTTAACAATTCAAGGTCGAACTCCCGGCGGGGCTGATTCGGGTTCGGTTCAATTTTGGATATTCTTAACGTGGTGCTGCCTTGAGCCCCTTCGTTTTGTTCAAGCGCGTTGTCTACAAACAACATATCAAATCCGCGCCCGAGGGAAGATCTTTTCTTAGCCATATGAGTGTATATTTCCTCTCTGTGAGTTGTCGCGTCAGTCTAAACGCTCGGAGATCTCTTTTGCAATTTCTTCGTACGCCGCACAGCCCTTTGAATGCTTGTCGTAATAAAGTATCGGCTCGCCGAAGCTCGGAGCTTCCGAAAGCTTTACGTTTCTTACAACAACGGTCTTGAACAGCTTGTCTGCATAGTATTTTTTGAGCTCGTCCATAACCTGAAGCGTAAGATTTAGCCTGCCGTTATACATTGTAACGAGTATACCCACGATTTCAAGCGTGCTGTTGTAATGCTTTTTTACAAGCTTTATAGTCAGCATCAGCTGTGTGAGCCCTTCAAGCGCGAAATACTCGCACTGCATAGGTATTATAACGCCCGTGCTTGCCGTAAGAGCATTTATGGACAAAAGTCCGAGAGACGGCGGGCAGTCGATTATCATATAATCATAGTCTTCGCTTATGGTCGCAAGGGCGTCTTTTATCCTTGCCTCGCGCCTGTCGGCGTCGACAAGCTCAAGCTCTGCGCCTGCAAGGGTTATGTGAGACGGAATAACCGCTAAATTCTTGAATTTTGTTGTAATAACAGCGTCTTTTGCCTCGCAGTTGCCGATTATAACGTCGTAAATAGAGTAAGAAACACTCTTTTTTCTTATACCCACACCGCTTGTAGCGTTGCCCTGCGGGTCTGCGTCAACTAAAAGCACGCGTTTGCCATTATCACCGAGGGCGGCGGCGATATTAACGGCAGACGTTGTCTTTCCGACGCCGCCTTTTTGGTTTACAAATGATATAATATGCGCCAAAACCGTTCCTCCGTATATGGTTTATAAAGTTTACTATAATTATAGCACCACGAGAGGACAATGTCAAGAAAATATTGTTGCTTCGGGAGCCCTTAAAACAGGAAAATATACACCCGGAAAAATATGTTTCACGTGAAACATTCCGGAAAATTATAGAAATGTTTCACGTGAAACATTATTTTGTAACGCTTATCGTGTAGGTCACGCCGCGCTCGCAGTTGTCACGGTCAATTTTTGCCGAAGCGCCGTTTCTTTCAATCATACTTATAAGCTTTGCAAGGGAGTTGTCAAGAAGCTTGAAATTAAAGGCAAAGCTCTTGCGTTTTGCCTTTTTCGAAGCTTCGGCAAGTCCCCTGACGTTCACGCGGTGCCGTGCAAGATAGTTTATAACCGCCGTTCTTGTTTCACTTTCCTCTATTTCGGAGATTTCAACGCAAACCTGCTCGGACATATGCGAAGAAAGCAGAAGTCTGCGTTCTTCAAAGCTCAGCCGGTCAAGCTTCAAGAGGTTGCTTATCCGCGAAAAGCTTATGCCCGAAAGCCTTGAAAGCTCGCCTATGCTGTAACCCCTTGAATTTATAAGGTATTTGAGAGCCGCGCTTGCTCTGAATGGATCGGTGTGAGAAGCGAGGCAGTATTCCGCGATAATTGTGGCGTCGCGCGTGTTTGCATCGGTTACAACGTGGCAAAGTACGCGCGTTCTGCCCAAAAGCATAAGTGCCGAAAATCTGCGCTCGCCGCTGATTATGCTGTATTCTTCTGTGTCTGCATCATAATAAACGCGCACAGGGTTGAGAAGGCCGAAGCTTCTGATGCTTTCCGCCATTCCTATGATCTCGGTGTCGCTCATCGGAGACGAAGGAATCAGGTGATGAAGCTTGCCGGCATCAATATATCTTATGTACGCGTGCTTAAACGGCTTCTGCGCTCTTTCTTCGTCGGTGTTTTCCTTGATAAGCTTTGTAAATAACATTTTTTCGCTTCCTTTCACTTGTGTGATTAAGTTTGTATCTTCATTTTATCAGGCGAAAAGAGAAAAAATGCTCGTATTTTGTCAATAAAGTAATACTTTTTTATGTTTTTTTGCGCTTATTGTAATTTTCTCAAAATAAAAGGACCGGTTTCGGGTAAAACCGGTCCTTTTGTAAGTTATAAAGGCTTTTTTGTGATTTTTGCGTAAGCGCGCGGATATTTTGGCGGAGTTTGCGAGACTTTTTTTATGTTTACTATTACTCTTTGCGCGCTAAAGCCGTCTGTGTCTGTGAGAGTAAGCGCTTTTGTTGACTCGACTTGCCCTCCGAGCACTTCAATTCCGCCGAGAGCTTCGGCAAGCTCGCTTTCACCGTCCTTTGCCTTGAGAGCTATAAATGTGCCACCGATTTTCACAAAGGGAAGAGCGAGCTCGGCAAGTACGTTAAGCCGTGATACGGCACGAGCCGTTGCATAATCAAAGCTTTCGCGACGGATGTCGTTGTTTACAAATTCTTCCGCTCTGGCGCATACCGCTTGGACGTTGTCAAGCCCTAGCGCTTTAGCGGTTTTTTTGACAAAATCAATCTTCTTGCCCGTGCTGTCAAGAGCCGTGATTTTGATGTCCGGTCTGACAATAGCAAGCGGAAGAGAAGGGAATCCCGCGCCGCAGCCGATGTCGATAAGGCTTGAGTTTTCTTCTAACATATCGCAGGCAAAAAGACTGTCGGCGTAATGCTTTACTATTATATCGCGAGTGTCGTTTATCGCGGTAAGATTTGTTTCTGAATTTGCTTTTACCAAAAGGGAGTTAAGCTCGTAAAATTTAGCGATATTATCGTCTGTGGCAAGCTTTTCAAGCCCGTTTTCTGCAAAAACTTTCTTGAAAATTGCAAAAAATTCCGTGGTGCTGTCGGTAAACATTTGTCCGAGGACCCCTTTCGTTTTATATCAAGTGCGTTATTTTTCGCCGGTATCCTTTTTGTACTTAAGATTTTCAAAATATATCAGCAAAACCGATATATCCGCAGGAGAAACACCGCTGATTCTTGAGGCTTGTCCGATGTTTTCGGGTTTTACAGCATTAAGCTTTGCTATAGCCTCAAGCCTGAGCGCGCCGATTTTGCTGTAGTCAAAATCAACAGGCAGTTTTCTTTTTTCAAGCTTTGCCGTTTTTTCAACTTCTATAAGCTGACGCTTGATGTAACCTGCGTATTTTACCTCGATTTCAGCGGAAAGAATGACTCTTTCAGAAAGAGGCTGTCTTTCGCGGTCAACAGGCGCAAGCTTTTCATAGCTGAGCTCAGGTCGGCGCAGTAATTCTCCGAGCTTAATGCCCGTAGTTACCGCAGTTGAATTGTTTTCTTCAAGAATTTTAGCTAAAGTTTCGCTCGGGCCAATGTTGGTTTTCTCGATTCTTGCAACTTCTTTTTTGATTTCTTCCTGTTCTTTTACAAAAACGGTGTATTCTTCATCTGAAACAAGGCCTATATCGTGTCCGATCGGTAAAAGACGCGCGGCGGCATTGTCCTGGCGAAGCAAAAGTCGGTATTCGCTGCGCGAGGTCATCATACGGTAAGGCTCGTTTGTCCCTTTTATGACAAGGTCGTCAATAAGCGTTCCGATATAAGATGAGGACCTTGCGAGAACGAGAGGCTCTTTGCCGCTTATTTTTAAATAAGCGTTTATGCCTGCAACAAGTCCCTGAGCTGCGGCTTCCTCGTAACCTGAAGTGCCGTTAAACTGTCCGGCGCCGTAAAGACCGGATATTTCCTTGAATTCAAGGGTATGTGCAAGCTGGGTAGGATCAATACAATCGTATTCTATCGCATATGCGCTTCGCATCATCTGCGCGTTTTCAAAGCCTTCGATGCTGTGGAGCATTTCAAGCTGAACGTCCTCGGGAAGAGAAGAGCTGAAGCCCTGCAGGTAAATCTCTTTTGTACCGTTTCCCATAGGCTCGGCAAAAAGCTGATGGCGGGACTTGTCTGAAAAACGGACTACCTTGTCTTCTATACTCGGGCAATAGCGCGGACCTACCCCTTCAATCATTCCCGAATAAAGGGGAGAGCGGTTCAGGTTATTTCTTATTATTTCGTGTGTTTTTTCGTTGGTATAGGCTATATAACACGGCAGTTCGGGCCTTGAGTTAAGCTCATCCTTGCTTGTTTTGCGTGAAAACGGCAGGATATCGCTGTCGCCGGGATGGAGCTCAAGCTTTGAATAGTCAATACTGTCTGCGTGTATGCGCGGCGGAGTACCCGTTTTAAAGCGCATAAGCCTTACACCCTCGCGCAAAAGGGCGTGCGAGAGCTCTTTTGCGGGAAGAGAACCATCGGGACCTGAGCTGTAAGCGGCTTCTCCGGTTATAACTCTGCCGTTAAGATAAGTGCCTGAAGCGATTATGGCGGCAGACACTTTCCAGATGGCTCCGAGGCCTGTTACTATTTCATCAACTCTTTTTCTGCCGTTTTCTTCGAGTGTCCTGATATCTGTAACTTCCGCCTGCTTTATCTGCAAGTTCGGCGTGTTTTCAAGAGTTTGCTTCATTATCTGGTGATAAAGCTTTCGGTCTGCCTGTACTCTTTTGGAGTGAACGGCAGGACCCTTGCTCGAGTTTAAAACCCGGCTCTGAAGCATAACTTTGTCGGCGGCAACACCCATTTCGCCGCCGAGAGCGTCTATTTCGTACACTATCTGACCTTTGCCCGTGCCGCCTATAGAGGGGTTGCATGGCATATTTCCGATAGCGTCAAGGTTTATTGTAAACAGTATGGTCGAAAGTCCGAGCCTTGCGCAGGCAAGAGCGGCTTCGATTCCGGCGTGACCGGCACCGATTACGGCAACGTCTGCTTTTCCGGCAAAATATTCTTTCATTTTAAGCCCCTTCTTCGATGCTCTTGCAAACGTCTATCCACGCACAAGCGCGTGAAGCGCGCTCAAGTTCGCCGGGAGAGAGTCTGACACAGCTGTTTGATGAGCCTGCTGCAGGAAGTATCGTGTCAAAACGCTTCATTGAAACGTCAAGATAGGTTTTGACGTCGGGATTTGCAAGCGCGAAAGGACAAACACCGCCAACTGCGTGGCCGGTATACTCGATTGCTTCATCAAAAGTGAGCATTTTCGCCTTTGCGCCGAAAATCTGCTTGTATTTTGTGTTGTCGATCTTTGTGTCGCCCGACGTAACTATAAGGATCGCGCTGTCGCCCACTTTAAAAGACAGCGTCTTGGCGATCATCGCAGGAATAACGCCTGCGGCCTTTGCTGCAAGCTCAACCGTTGCGCTTGATACAGTGAACTCTTCAACTCTGTCATCAAGCCCGAATTCTTTTAAATATTCTCTGACTTTTTCTACTGACATGATTTTTTTCTTCCTTATATTATATATGTGTCTGTTTAATTATTTTTGGATTCTATTGCAAGTTTGATAAGTCTGTCAATTATTTCGCTGTAAGTCATATTTTCGTGCATGAACAGCTTCGGGTACATACTGATATCTGTAAAGCCCGGAAGAGTGTTTATTTCGTTAAACACAATCCTTCCGTCTGCGCAAACGAAGAAATCAACGCGTGAAAGTCCGCGGCAACCCAGGCTCTTGTAGATTTTGCCCGCATATTCGCGCACCTTTTGCGAAACAAAGTCGGGGATGTTCGCCGGAATATGCGCGCTTGAGGTGTTGTTTTTGTATTTGGTGTCGTAGTCGTAGTAATCGCTGCCTGGATCTATTTCGCCGCACGCTGAAACGAGAATTTCCTCGTTTCCCATTACTGCGACCTCGATTTCCTTTGCAACTATGTACTCTTCCGCGATTATTTTTGTATCAAATTTTGCTGCATTGATAAGCGCGTCTCTTAAAGAAGCAGAATCTGTCGCTTTACCCG
The DNA here is from genome assembly GCA_045590315.1 of Eubacteriales bacterium. GTDB lineage: Bacteria > Bacillota > Clostridia > Oscillospirales > CAG-272 > UBA4717. The sequence goes on along the minus strand of JAZNQU010000095.1, from coordinate 1,892 downwards.
TGCCGATTGACGAGCCTGCATTGGCCGGCTTTATGAAAATCGGGTACGAAAACTCCTTTTCTGCTGCTTGTATACAAAAATCAAGCGAGGAGTTTATTTCTGAACGCGTGAAAAACAAGCATTTTGCCTGCGGAATGTCAAAATTGTTGAGAATAAGCTTGGTGTAAACCTTATCCATTGAAACGGCTGAAGAAAGGCATCCCGGGCCAACGTAAGGCAGTCCGCATATCTCGAAGAGCCCCTGAAGAGTGCCGTCTTCGCAGTATGCGCCGTGCATTACGGGCAAAACGACGTCGATATCCCTGTACTCTGCGGGGGTGCTGTTTATAAGAAGCTTTTTTGCTCCTGCATCGGGCACGAGCATCGCGGGAAGAACGTCTTTTTTGTGCCAGGTGTCGTTCTTTATCGAAGCTGCGTCACCTGTGTAATAAAGCCATCTTCCGTCACGGGTGATTCCGAGAGTTATAATATCGTATTTTTCCCTGTCTATGTTTGACAAAATTGAAAAAACAGAGCTTAATGACACTTCGTATTCGGTCGATTTTCCGCCGAACATACATAGAACCGTTGTTTTTTTCATGAAAAAAGTCCTTTCGGTTGGATTTTCACATTTATATTATATGCACACTTTGTTTTGCGTGATTTAAGGGTATATAAGTGCAACGCGGTCGTTGCCTGAGTAATCTTTTCTGATTTCGCAGCTGTATCCGAGCTGTTTACACAGAGAGATAATGTCCCCAGCCTGGTCATATCCGATCTCAAAAGCGAAAAAACCGCCTTTTTTGAGCATTGGTGCGTAAGATTTGAGAAATTTATTGTAAAATATCATGCCGTCGGCTCCGCCGTCGAGTGCGGCGTTGGGCTCGCATAAGACTTCTCTTGAAAGCGTTTTCAGCGCGTCGGTGCGAATATACGGCGGATTTGATACGATCGCATCAAAAGAAGAGACGTATTTTTCGACGGGAAGCTCAAGAGCGTCTGCGCATCTGAAGGTAAGACGGTCAGCGGAGAGCGCGTTTATCTCCCTGTTTTTGCGTGCAAGCTCGAGTGTTGCATCGAAAAGCTCAACACTTTCGCAGGTGACGTCGGGGCGCTCCTTTAGTACGGATATGGGAATACATCCGGAGCCGGTGCACAACTCAAGAAAATGAGCATTCTGCGGAAGAAGCGAGATGACGCTGTCGCATAAAATTTCTGTATCACTTCGCGGTATAAGACAGTCGCGGCTTACCGAAAACTCGTATCCGTAGAAAAAAACTCTACCTATTATATATTGTATAGGCTCGCCGGTCTCTCTTCTTGTCAAGGCACGATCAAGCTTGTCAGAGGAGTATTCTTTTTCTGGAAAAAGCAAAAGAGCAGAACGGTCAGCCCCGAAAAGCTCGCTTAAGAGTAAAAATGCTTCGTTTTCGGGTTCTGTGCTTCCTGCAAGCGAGAGTCTGGCAACTACTTCAGCGTAGGTCATTTTCGTCTCCGTCTGTTTAGTAATACTTATAATACTATATTATATCATAAAAATGAGAAATTGCAAGTGCAAGTGGTGATATTGTAGGTATATCAAAGGAAAAAACGGGTATATTATCATCAGAAAGCGGAAAATACAGGCAATAAATAATTTCTTTAAAAAAGTTTGAAAAAACTCTTGACAAAGAATTATCAGCGTGTTATAATATCATTCGCGACTGAAAAATCGCGATCACATTTCAAGGCTTAAAAAAACTTTAAAAAAATCGCAAAAAAGTGTTGACAAGCTGTTTGAGATATGATATAATACTTAGGTCGCCGCGAAAAGCGGAGGCGTAAGACGGTCCTTGAAAATTGAACAACAGACGAGGAAGTACAAAGCGTGTGTAGTGTCTGGAGACAGATACGAAAATACGAAAAAGATACGA
>JAZNQU010000094.1:0-5938 GCA_045590315.1 Eubacteriales bacterium | reverse complement strand
CTATTATTTCCTTTGGAAAGCCGTTTGGATAAGTCGGCAACGGAGTATCTGATACAAGCCCCGCAATTTCCCAATGACCAATAGTTGTGTCTTTACCTCGTGAAGCCTCACTCATGCGAGCGTGAGCCGCAAGGGGAGTTTCTATCGCACCTAAATATTCCTGGCCGTCAATATTTCCAATACCAAGCTTTCTTAGCGCTTGAATAGAGAAATGTCCTGAAACAGATATTGTTTTAAGAGTATTCGCACCCTCATCTGAAAAGTCAGCGGCATCCGGCAGAGCACCGATGCCGAGACTGTCAAGGACAATTAAAAAGATACGTTTCTTATTCATTTGTTCTCCATATCTACCGCAGTGTCAAGGGCAATTTCCATCATATTCACAAAGGTAGTCTGTCTTTCATCGCTCGAGGTTTCTTCACCCGTCAGTAAATGGTCGGATATAGTGCATATAGCAAGCGCACGCTTGCCTGCACGGGCTGCAGTCATATAAAGACCGGCAGCCTCCATTTCAACAGCGAGCACACCCATTTTTCTCCAGGCATCAGTTGCGCTTGTATCATCATTATAGAAACGGTCGGAGGAGAGAAGATTGCCTATGTGATATCTGCTGCCGTGATTTTCTGCTTGCTTAGCAGCAGTATTTAAAAGCTCATAATCGGCTATAGGCGCAAAGGTTCCTGGTAGCTTGTACTGATTCATAAAAGCAGAATCCGTGCACGCACCCATACCTATAACAATATCGCGGAGTTTTAATTTTTCACTCATTGCACCTGCGGAGCCTATACGGATAATGTTATCAACACCAAAAAAGTTATAAAGCTCGTACGAGTATATCCCAATCGACGGCATACCCATACCGCTTGCCATAACAGTGACGTCAACACCCTTGTATTTGCCTGTATATCCTTGGATTGAACGGACGTTGTTAATAAGCTTTGCGTTTTCAAGAAAGTTTTTTGCAACAAATTCGCTTCTTAATGGATCACCCGGCATAAGGACTGTTTTTGCAAAATCATCGGGTGTAGCATTTATGTGAGGGGTAGGGTAATTTTTCATTTTATTAACCTTTCTTTTTTATCAATATCCGCTCGCGTTTTCGTTTTTAACAAGCTTTACGATTCTGCTCGTGCCAAGTCTTGAAGCGCCGAGCCTTATAAATTCTTCTGCGTCTTCAAGCGAAGAGATACCGCCGGCGGCTTTTATCTTGACGTGTCGAGCAACGTGTTTTGAGAAGAGAATAATATCTTCTTTCGTAGCACCGCCGGTTGAAAAACCGGTGGACGTCTTAATATAGTCTGCCCCCGACTTGCTTACAATCTCACACATCTTGATTTTCTCTTCTTCTGTTAAAAGACAGGTTTCAATAATAACCTTGAGTATTCTGGATCCGCATGCCGCCTTTACGGCTTTAATTTCTGCAAGCAGCTTGTCGTATTCTTTATCTTTCAGCATACCGAGATTTATAACCATGTCGATCTCGTCAGCACCGTTTGCGATAGCGTTTGCCGCTTCAAAGCATTTTGCTTCTGTAGTTGAGTATCCGTTTGGAAATCCGATAACTGTGCATATGCGTACACGTGAAGATGCATATTCGCAAGCTCTTTTTACAAAAGAGGCAGGTATGCAGACAGAAGCAGTTTTGTACGTTATTCCGTCATCAATAATTTGTTTGATTTCGGAAAACTTCGCAGTAGTAGATAGTAGAGTGTGGTCAACCTTAGCAAGTATTTCATTAATGTCCATTATTTTCACCTTCTAAATAGATATCTTACACCTATAATATACCATAATTATAGAAATTTGTAAAGCGAAAAAGGTCGTTATTTGTCATAAGAGAAAATATACTTAATAATTAGCATATACAAAATAAGGAGACACAAATGTGCCTCCTTATTATAGCTATTTTTGATTTTTACGCAAAATGTCTTCGATTTCGTGCATGAAGGTTTCTACGTCCTTGAATTCACGGTAAACAGAAGCGAATCTGACGTATGAAACAGCATCAATCTCTTTTAGCTTGTCCATTACCATACTTCCGATAGTGCTTACGTGAACTTCATTTTTCAGCGAGTTGTGAAGCTCGTTTTCAATGTCGTTTACAATCTTCTCCATCTGTTCAACACTTACAGGACGCTTCTGACAAGCGCGCATAATACCGTTTAACACTTTAGTTCTGTCAAAAGGCTCACGGCTGTCGTTCTTTTTTATCACCATAAGAGGAATAGTCTCAATTACCTCGTATGTCGTAAACCTGCGTTGGCAAGAAAGACATTCGCGTCTGCGGCGTATCGAATTTCCTTCGTCCGTAGAACGGGAATCAATAACCTTGCTTTCTGTATGTCCGCAACCGGGGCATTTCATAAGCATTTACCTTCCATTGTTTTAGTCTCTTGCTGTGAAATTAACAGAATATGAATCAAGCTGGTTACCAAGTACAACTTTAACATTGCTGCTGCCACCGTAAACATTGAGCTTGAATGTACGCTTTTCGGGTCTGCCCTCATAATCCTTGTCGGGAGCAGAAATTGTAACAACAGTTTCGTCAGCTTTTGCCGAGCAGGTGATTATAGTTTTGCAAGCCTCGGTGTTTTCATATTCGAGTGAAATCATATCATCTTCACGGAAGATGTATTCGGTATCTCCCTCGGGATAAATATCAAGTTCAATGATACTCTTGTCATAGTCGCGAATACACTGGTGTTCCGTACCGGAGCAGGGGATAATAGCACCGCGCTTAACAAAGAGCGCACCGCCTGTATGCTCGGGGAATACAGCAGGTATAGTTTGATTACCTTCATAAATCTTGCCTGTCCAGTAGTCCTCCCATTTGCCCTCGGGAAGTATTACAGTATCGCCGTAAGCACAAACCATAATAGAAGGACCAAACATATACTGTGTTACACAGTCAAACGTGGGTTCAAATTCGGGGAATGCAAGAGGCATAGGTCTGATCATAGGAAGGGCCTCATCATGAGCCTCAAGAGCTGCAGAATAGATATAAGGATAAAGTCTGTATCTGAGTCTATCGTAGAATTTGAACATTTCGTATAAATGTTCATCAGCATACCAGGGCTGAGTCATACCTGTCCAAGAGTTGTAGTGAGCCCACGGCACGAAGAAACCGAAGTGGATACTTTCAGGCTTATATACGTACATATCGATTGTAGAGTTGGATAAGCCTGTCATAGCAAGTGTTAAAAGCCAACACATAGCACGATGCTGACCGCCGTTGTCACCTGTATTGAATGCACTCCACTTTTGTGTGCCGATATAACCGCCGCAGTAGTGGTGCATAGGACGTGTGCCCAGCTTTTCGGCGGTACCCTCGTAAACCTGCTTGGTGAGAAGTACCTGATTTAAGTTGTGCATATGAAGCTGAGGTACACCGTTAACATAAGTAAGATCAGGATGGCATTTCCATACGTGGTCGGCAGGGTCAAGCTTGAAGCCGTCTATACCGTACTCTGTCTGAATACCAAGATGCTTGTACCAGGGCTCATACTGATTCTTGTCGTCACCTCTGTAAACTCTTTCCGCCTCGTCTGTAAGGTCATAGCTCTCACAGAACCAAAGGGAAGTGTGAATACCCTTTCTTCGAAGAGCGGCAACAAAGCTACCGGTAGTGGTACGGGACTGATACCATTCGGGCATATGGAAGTGCTCCATATTCCACTGTGTTTCAGTAGAGAAATCATAGAATTTTGACATCCATCCGGGTTCAAGACTGAACATATCAACAGGTACTTTTTCCCCTCTGAAACGTTCAGCATCGTGTAAAAGCTCGAACTGGTTGGTGTTAATAGGTGCAACGTATGTAAAACCGTAAGCCCAGCCGGGAAGCACCATCGACTTGCCGGTAAGCTTAGTATAGCCTTTAAGGATTTCCTGATAGTTGCCGTAGAAAATAAATACGTCGAGATGATCGTCTTCACCGCTGACGATTACCTTGTCATTATACTGTTCACAAATATCAACAAAGTGTCTTGCGTTAGCATTTATAAGCATACCCCAGCCTCCGCTTGACATAAAGAAGGGCACGGGAATTTCATTGTACTGATAGAAAGTCCAGTTCTGATAAGCTCTGCCGCGAAGTTCAAGTTTGTTGCTGGAGCCTTCGCCGAGACCGTAGAAGCGCTCTTTATCTCCAACTTCAACAGAAATACCGAAGTGGTGACCGGGTTCATATAATCCGAGGGTCATATCCGGAACACCGGTGCGGGGAGGAGCAGAACGGGAGTTAGGATTACCCTCTGCCACTGTGCTGTTTAGCTTACGGTCTTCAAATTTATCCAAAAGATATTTTGAAGCATCTGCCCAGAATTTATTGTCGTCATCAGGACGGAAATCAAACTTTAAAGTAAGGTCTCCTGCTTTTAAAACACCGGTCTCTGCATCAAATGTGGCAGCATCTGTTGCTTCTTCAACGGCGACCTTTACTATGTCATATCTTTCGGTAAGAGTCTGCTTACCGTCATAGTTTGCATCGGTAATTCTGAAAATACCGTTAGCTATCTGTTTTCCTATCACTTTTTTCATCTCAAAATTCCTTTCGGTAATTTTAATATTTATAGTTAAGTTAATATTACCATAAGCACACATAAAAGTCAAGACAAAAGTGGCTTTTTTAAAAGAAAAAAGCGGTAACCGATTTTGCCGGTCACCGCTGAGTTTTGTTTTATTTGTTGCTGTCATCTGAAGACTTATTTTCATCAGTCTTGTCTTCAGTATCGTCTTTGGCTGCGAATTTTTCATCTGCACTGACATCACTATTTTTTTCGGATGCAGGCTTTTCTTTTTCCGCCTCAGCAGCCTCACGTGCGCGCTTGTTTTCAAGTTCGCTCTTTTTGCGCTTTTCGGACTTCATTTCATCAAGCTGTTCAAAGGTGGGATTTCCGTCCATTGCAGCTTTGAACTGAATGTCGTCCATAACTTCATATTTAATAAGGAATTCTGCCACAAAATCGAGTTTTTCTCTGTTAGCTTCAAGGATCTCGCGAGCCTTGTCGTAAGCTGTGGAAATAATTCTCTTGATTTCGTCGTCAATTGCAGAAGCAGTACGCTCGGAATAGTTCTTTTCGTTGTTGAAATCACGTCCGAGGAATACCGAGTCGTTACCGTGCTCAGAACCGTATACAATCGGTCCGAGAGTGTCGCTCATACCGTACTTGGTTACCATGCTGCGTGCGATGTTCGTTGCTCGCTGGATGTCATTGGAAGCACCTGTGCAAATGTCTCCGATAACAAGAGCTTCGGCAACGCGTCCGCCGAGAAGTGTAACAATCTCGTTTTCCATATCCTTTTTAGACATGTGAGAACGATCCTCAATCGGGAGCGAAAGGGTATAACCTGCGGCTCTGCCGCTCGGAATGATTGAGATCTGGTGAACAGGCTCGTCGGGACGAATGAACTTCGTAACAACCGCGTGTCCTGCTTCGTGAATTGCAGTGATTCTTTTGTCTTTATCGTTAATTACTTTAGAGGTTTTCTGAGGACCAACAATGCACTTAGTCGTAGCGTCCTCGATATCATTCATGCCGATAAGCTGCTTGCCGCGTCTTGCTGCAAGAAGAGCAGCCTCGTTAAGAACGTTTGCAAGGTCAGCACCGGTAAAACCGATAGTTGTTTTAGCAACAACAGAGAGATCGACGTCTTCTTCAAAGGGCTTGCCTTTTGCATGAACCTTGAGTATTTCAAGACGTCCGCGTGTATCTGGATAGTCAACTGTTACCTGTCGATCAAAACGTCCGGGTCTTAAAAGTGCAGGGTCAAGTATGTCGGGGCGGTTTGTGGCCGCGATTACAATTATACCTGAATGAGAGCCGAAGCCGTCCATTTCAACAAGAAGCTGGTTAAGAGTCTGCTCGCGCTCGTCGTGACCGCCGCCAAGACCGGCGCCGCGGTGACGTCCTACAGCGTCGATTTCATCTATGAAAAC
>JAZNQU010000093.1:0-5784 GCA_045590315.1 Eubacteriales bacterium | reverse complement strand
AGCTTTGCCTTATGTGAAAGCATACCGGCATCGGCTATTATTTCAAAAGCGTAAGTCAGAAGTGCGTCTCCCGCAAGAAGCGCAAATTCTTCACCGTAAGCCTTGTGGCAGGTAGGTCTGCCGCGCCTGAAATCGTCGTTGTCCATACAGGGCAAATCGTCGTGTATCAGCGAATACGTGTGCACACACTCAAGTGCGCACGCAAGCGGCATTGCCGCTTCCCTTGTGCCGCCAAGCATCAGAGAAACCTCTGTGACGATGAACGGACGTATTCTTTTGCCGCCGCCCATTGCGCTGTAGCGCATAGCATCTGTTACCGCTTTTAAATCAGTATCCGTATTATCAAAGTATGCGCCAAAGTATTTTTCAAATTCCGCACCGCGCTCTTTGAGCACTTTTTCTATATCAACATTACTCATTCGCTCACCGGACTCATATCCTTTTCTTCCATCGCACCGTTTTCACCGGCAACAAGAATTTTAACTCTCTGTTCAACATTGTCAAGCATCGAAGAGCAAAGCTTAACAAGTCCTGCTCCCTCTTCAAAAAGCTCAAGTGATTTATCAAGCGGCGCACTTCCGCTGTCAAGAAGTCCTACTATTTCTTCAAGTCTTGCAAGTGCCGCCTCAAAAGTAAGCTTATTTTCGCTCATATTTTCTCACCTTTCATCTTTTTATTTTCGCGTACCGATGTTACCACTCCGTCGACTTCGCCGTCAACCGTTCTGAAAGCAAACGGGTCTCCCTCTTTAAGCTGTCCTATACTCTTGACAAGTGTGCCGTCAGGCTTGAACACAGCCGAATATCCGCGCGATATTACAGACATAGGGTTAAGCGCCTGAAGTTTTGCCGTTTTGAGCGCAAACTGCTGTTTTTTCTTTTCAAAATGCATTGTGAACGCACCATCAAGGCGCTCAGAAACATTAAGTAAAAGCATTCTCTTGTCTTCAACCATATATTTCGGTGAAGCAAGTCCGCGGCTTTTTGCCGCCGCCTCAAGTCTGCGCCTTGAGCTCTCAACCTTTTTTGTAAGCGAAAGCTCCATACGCGATACTACGTTTGCAAACTTCTTTTTCAGCGCATCCGTATCCGGAACGGCAAGCTCTCCCGCCGCTGACGGTGTCGGTGCGCGCATATCCGCGGCAAAATCGCATATTGTGAAATCCGTTTCGTGTCCTACCGCCGATATTACGGGGATCTTACTTGCAGCTACTGCCCTTGCAAGTGCTTCATCGTTAAACGCCCACAGATCCTCTATCGAGCCGCCGCCGCGTCCGATTATGATCACGTCCGCGCTGTCTGTGTTATTGAAATATTCAAGCGCCCGTATAAGCTGTTCGGGTGCGCCGTCTCCCTGCACAAGCGAGGGGTAAAGTATAATTTTTGCAAACGGGAATCTTCTTCCCGTTACGTTTATCATATCCCTCACCGCGGCACCCGTTGGAGAGGTTATAATTCCCACCCTTGATGGTATCTTCGGAAGAGGGCGTTTTCTTGACTGTGCAAAAAGTCCCTCGGCTTCAAGCTTCTTTTTAAGCTGCTCGTACTTGATATAAAGACTTCCGATACCGTCAGGCTCCATATCGTCCGCATAAAGCTGATAATCACCTCCGCGAACAAAACCCGACACACGTCCGTGAACTATTACCTTCATTCCGTTTTCGGGAAGAAATTTGAGCTTCGAGTTGCTCCCCTTGAACATAACGGCTCTCAGCGTTCCTCCCTCATCCTTAAGGGTGAAGTAAAAATGTCCCGTTCTGTGATTAACGAAATTTGATATTTCGCCCTTTATATAAAGCGAGGTAAGCAGCGCATCACGGTCAAGTTTCATTTTTACGTATTCGTTAAGCTGTGTTACCGTCAGTATATTCTTTTCGTTTTCCACAAGCGCCCCTCCCTCTTTTCATTATTTGTCAGAATTAAAATTCATCGCCGCAAGTATTGCAGTTCCGCAGGCATTGTCCGATGAATACTCCGGGGGTGCAAACGCCGCGTCGTGCCTTTTGGCAAGATAGTTTTTAATATAAGTATTGCTCATAACTCCACCGGCATATAATACGGGAATTTCTCCGAACTTTTCTTTTGCCGCAGAAGTCATTTTGTCAAGCGTTCTTGCAATAAAATCAAGTGTAAAAAACGCAATCTCGCTCTTGCTTATACCTTTTGCAAGAGCAGCCGACGCCTTGTTTTCTGCACCCGACATATTACAGGATATTTCATTTACAACGACTTTTTGTGTGAGCAAACATTTTTTGTTTTCATAATCAAAACCATATGCAAGCCTTTCAAGCGCAGCGCCACACGGAAAATCGAGTCCGAGCATAACGCCTACTCTGTCAACAAGCTGTCCTGCGTTTATATCGGCGCTCCCGCCCACGAGAGTTATATCAAACGATACCCCCTCGGGCTTTACGTACAAAACTTCGGTTGTACCGCCCGACACGTGAAATGCGAGAAACGGTTTTTCTGTAAGCTCTCTTCTGCCGCTGTGCCACAGAGCCGCCATAATATGTCCCGCCTGATGTGAAAATGGAAAAACCTGCGCGCCGCCCGAAGAAAGTGCGTATGCCGCGCTTTTGCCGGCTAAGAAGCAGGGCATATAAGAGCCTTCTGCGTCTCTCGGATACGCCGAGTATCCTATGGCGCAAAGCTCTGAGTAGTTATAATACTCTTTAAGCTTTTCGCATACCTCGGGCAGATTCTTTATATGCGAAAACAGCGCGTCGCTTTGTCTGAGTCCCCTCTCGCCGTGCTCTACCGGCAAAGGCAATTTCAAATTTGCGACTATCTCTTTTTTGTCTATATCAAAAACAGATGCCGATGTAGTGTAGTTGCTTGTATCAAAGCCCACAGACACTCGCTTATATGCTTTCATTTGTTGCGTATCCTTTTAAGAGATAGATTATTTTTCGTTTTTAGTAAATTCAATGCTCTTTGATATTTTGTTAAGCACTCCGTTAACAAAAGCCGGAGCTTCGTCAGAGTCAAACTTCTTAGCAAGCTCAATCGCTTCGTTGAGCGATACGTTTACCGGAATATCCGCTTCAAAAAGCATCTCATACACGCATATGCGCATAATTGCCAGCGATACGCCGGGCATACGTCCGATTTTCCACCCTTTTGCAGAGTCTTCTATCAGGGCGTCTATCTTTTCAAGATTATCAAATACTCCGCTTGTTACGCGGCGGACATATTCGTCATCTTCAATTTCTCTTTCGATAATTGCGGTATCGTACAGCTTTTTTGCGTCCTCTGTCATCTGGAACGACTTTTCAAAAACCAGTCCGAGTGCCGCTTCTCTTGCTTCGTGTCTGTTCATATGTTTGCCATGCCTTTCATTTTACGCTTTTGTCTGCGTTTTGTCCGTTTATTGTTACACTTTCCCATTATATATAATTATATTATATCATAAAATCAAGAAATTGCAATAGTTATGTTGTATTATTCGCTTGTATGCGGATGCAGGTACTCTTTTGGGCGTGCAGCAATGTTAAAATTTACAAAATGTTTTCATTTCAAGGCGGCTAAAACCTGTCTTTTACACCGCATCGGCGCATAAATAACTATATATAAAGTCTGTCGGAGGATAAAAATGAACATATACAAGCGCCGCTCACTTCAAGCAATATATTTATGTATGCTCTGTATACTTATGCTTACAGAGCACGTGATATACAGCGTCGGTATGAAAAGCGTCGAAACCTCCGCCGACGGCACAAAATACATAAAATGGATAGACTTTGATCTCACAAGCAAAGCAATAAGCGACGCTCTGAAATACGATATAGAAAGCTACGAGAGTGATAATCACATTACCCTTATAACCTTGCTTTCCCTTCTCGGAGCAAAATACGGCGGTAACTTCAAAAGCTACAAAAAAGCAGACCTTGACAGCATATACGAAAGACTGTGCGCCGGAGAAAAGCCTGAAGAAATAACGACAAACATAAAAAATTACAACTATTATCTTGAAGCATACGGCGCCGTACTCGGCGGCGTTGTCGGTGAATACGCCGTAAAATCCGACTACGCTCAAACCGGTCTTTACTATGAAAAAAGATACGGCTTAAAGCTCTTCTCGCCAATCGCCTCCGGCTATTATTACAATCACTATGACGATTTCGGCGCCGCGCGCAGCTTTGGCTACAAACGCGTGCATTTAGGCCACGACATGATGGGCTCTGTCGGCACTCCGATAGTTGCCGTTGAAAGCGGATACGTCGAAGCTTTAGGCTGGAACCGCTTCGGCGGCTGGAGAATCGGAATACGCTCTTTTGACGGCAAGAGATACTATTACTACGCTCATTTGAGAAAAGGGCATCCGTATGCTGATATGTACGAAGGAAAAATTGTGAATGCGGGCGAGGTTATCGGATACCTCGGAATGACAGGCTACAGTTCGAAGGAAGACACGAACAATATAAACGTTCCGCACCTACATTTCGGACTGCAGATAATATTTGACAAGTCTCAAAAAGACGGATGGAATCAGATATGGCTTGACTTATATGAGTTTACAAACTTTCTTGCAAAAAACAAAGCCGAAGTCGCTTACGACAAGTCTTCCGGCGAGTCCTACAGCAAAAACTCGATTATAGACCTCTCTTCTCCCGACTGAGCGACCTCTCATATCGTTTTGCATCAAAATACATACTTTTGTTATCAAAAGATATCATATACGCGTACACACTAAAATCTTTTGAGTCATATATCGCCACTTTGCCCTCTTCAAGAATCCTGAAAAAAGCGTTTTTTCCTTCTATACGGCACTTTCCGGGCGGCGAAAACTCAAGTGTATCAACGCCCGACTTCCATACGCCGATAATTTCCGGGCGCGCACATACTCCCGTAAAAAGTAAGAAAACAAATATTATCACAAATACTGACAATACGATATCTTTCATCAAATATCTCCGACATAAATTAAGAGCCTCCGCGATTGCGGAGGCTCTGTTTTAAGTATGCGCGATTTTCCCGCCTGTATCGGCGAAAACTTCTTACATATCGAGATATAATTTCCTATATTCGATATTATTTGTAAAGCTCGCCCATCTTAACGAGTCTTTCGTGTCTTGCACGTGCTGCCTCTTCAGCCTTAGCGAAGAGCTCTTCAGCTCTTTCAGGGAAGGACTTAGCAAGACGTGAATAACGTGCTTCGTTAGAAATGAATTCCTTGTAATCAGCTGTAGGATCCTTGGAATCGATTATGAGCTTGCCACTTTCAAGTGTAGGATTGTAACGGAAGAGGTTCCAGTATCCTGCGTCAACTGCCTTCTTCATTTCTGCCTGGCAGTTCTGCATACCGCCCTTAGCTATACCGTGCATTTCGCAAGGTGCATAGCCGATGATGATCGAAGGACCGTGGTATGCTTCAGCTTCGGTAAGAGCCTTGAGAAGCTGATTCATATCAGCACCCATAGCTACCTGTGCAACGTATACGTAGCCGTAGGACATAGCAATTTCAGCGAGGTTTTTCTTACCGATTGCCTTACCTGCAGCAGCGAACTGTGCAACCTGACCGAGGTTTGAAGCCTTGGAAGCCTGACCGCCTGTGTTGGAGTAAACTTCTGTATCGAATACCATGATGTTTACGTCCTCACCCGAAGCGAGTACGTGGTCAAGACCGCCGAAGCCGATATCGTAAGCCCAGCCGTCACCACCGAAGATCCATACGGACTTCTTGGAGAGGTAATCCTTTTCAGCAAGGATAGCGGGAGCTGTCGGGCATCCTTCTGCAGCTGCCTTTTCAAGCTCTGCAACGAGTACCTTTGTAGCCTTTTCGTTA
>JAZNQU010000092.1:0-4993 GCA_045590315.1 Eubacteriales bacterium | reverse complement strand
AACAATGGAGAAAAGATTATTTACTTCTGAGTCCGTAACTGAAGGACATCCGGACAAAATGTGTGATGCGATTTCTGATGCGATCCTTGATGCGATCATGGCACAGGATCCGATGGCTCGTGTAGCATGTGAGACAGCTGTAACAACAGGTCTTACAGTCGTTATGGGCGAGATCACAACAAGTGCACGCGTAGACTACCAGAAAGTCGTTCGTGAAACAGTTCGTGAGATTGGTTATGACAGAGCAAAATACGGCTTTGATTGTGACACGTGCGCTGTTATAAACTCGGTACATACACAGTCTGCCGACATTGCACTTGGCGTTGATAAATCACTTGAAGCTAAAAACGGAGAGATCTCAGACGAGTATGATATTGGTGCTGGTGACCAGGGGCTTATGTTCGGATATGCCTGCAACGAAACACCCGAGTATATGCCGCTTCCTATCTCACTTGCTCACAAGCTTGCAAGAAAGCTTACAGAAGTGCGCAAGTCAGGTAAGCTTTCATATCTCCGTCCTGACGGTAAAACACAGGTTACCATTGAATATGAAGATGACAAGCCTGTACGCGTTGATACGGTAGTAGTTTCCTCTCAGCATGACGACAACGTTACACTTGAAACTATAAGAGCTGATATTATCGAAAATGTAATTAAGGCAGTTATCCCTGCAGAGCTTATAGATGCGGATACTAAGATATTCGTAAATCCCACGGGACGCTTTGTAATCGGCGGTCCTAACGGCGACAGCGGTCTTACAGGAAGAAAGATCATCGTTGACACGTACGGCGGATACTCACGTCACGGAGGAGGAGCATTCTCGGGCAAGGACCCGACAAAGGTCGACAGAAGCGCTTCGTACGCGGCACGCTATATTGCAAAGAACATAGTAGCGGCAGGACTTGCAGACAAGTGTGAGGTTCAGCTTGCATACGCTATCGGCGTTGCAAAGCCCGTGTCTGTACTTGTTGATACGTTTGGTACAAGCAAGATAGATGAAGCGAAAATTTCCGAAGCGGTAACAAAGCTTGTTGACCTCAGACCTGCGGCTATAATCGAGCGTTTCAAATTAAGACGCCCGATATATAAAAAGCTTGCGGCATACGGTCACGTCGGACGTGACGAGGCTGATATCCTCTGGGAAAAGTGCGATCTCGCAGAAGAGCTTGCAAAACTTAAATAAAAGCAATAACGGTACTTTTGGCATAGACTGAAACTAGAAAATAATTTTGCCGCAAACCGCGGCGGAATGGAGTTTCTATGACTTTTAGTACCGTTATTGAAGTTTTAGTGGCAGTTTTTACAGTTTACGGGCTATATCACCTTTCAAAACAGATTGCTATTATGCTTGCGTATAATAAGAAAATACGCTCATCTGCCAAAATTGCAGTTGAGATAGAGCCTGAAGATGACGAAGAAACGCGAGAACTGAAACAACTTTATGCGCGTCAGCTTGCAAAAGATAATTTTACCGGCTGTGATTACATAGTAATCTTGAATGAAGAAGAAAAATAACAGCAGATATCCGAAAAGAAAGGCAAAATCAGAATGTTTTTTGAGGACAAGGAAAAAGATCTTGAGGAAATAACCGGTACGGTTGAGCAGATTGTCTTTAAAAATAGTGAAAACGCATATACGGTAATAGACTTGTTTGACGAGCACGGCGACTGTGTGACTGCGGTCGGAATAATGCCGTACGTAAACGAGGGTGACACTGTTATGCTTGCAGGAAAATGGACGAATCATCAGACGTTCGGCAAGCAGTTCCAGGTTGAATATTTTGACAGAGCACTGCCTGCGGATGAAACGAATATACTAAGATACCTTGCAAGCAGTGCTGTAAAGGGAATAGGCCCAAAAACAGCGCAGAGAATAGTTGCAAGGTATGGTTCTGAAAGCTTTGATGTTATTGAAAATCATCCCGAGTGGCTTGCGGACATTCACGGAATCTCTTCTAAAAAAGCTTTGGAAATATCCGAAAATTTTAAGGAGCAGTTTGGCGTTCGCAATATAATGTTGCTTGGTAAGGGAGAGCTTTCGGCAAGCCTGTCTATTAAGATTTTCAACCATTTCAAAAGCGGTGCTGTTGATATAATCCGAGAAAATCCGTATATACTTTGCGAAAAGATAAGCGGTATAGGATTTGATAAATGCGACTCGCTTGCGCGTGTTCTCGGGATTGGACACGACAGTATATTCCGCATAAAAAGCGGCATAATTTATATCCTTAAATATAACGCAGACAAATACGGGCATACGTATTTGCCTGAAGAAAAGCTTATACCCACAGCGGCTTCCTTTTTAGAGGTAAGTAATGAAATAATCTGTGAGGCGCTTGAAGGCTTAACAAAAGAAAAGCGTGTTATTAAAGTGTTTGACGGACAAATATATCGCTATTATACTTCTAAATATTATTCTTGCGAAAAATACTCGGCAGAGAAGCTTATGCTTTTAAATAAACTTTGCGCAGGCTTTGCCGGATACGACAAGCGTATGTTTATTGACCGGATCGAGATTGAAAACGGCATAAACTACGCATCCCTTCAAAGACGTGCAATTGAAGACGCCATTGAGCACGGAGTAATGATACTTACAGGCGGCCCCGGCACAGGAAAAACCACAGTTGTGCGCGCTCTCATCAGAATATTTGAGAATATCGGATTAGACGTTGCTCTTGCAGCTCCCACCGGTCGAGCTGCAAAGAGAATGTCTGACTCGACAGGAAAAGAAGCAAAGACTATTCACAGACTGCTTGAGATGGAAAAGCGCGACGACGGTGTATATTTTAAGAGAGACGAGGACAATACACTCGAAGCCGACGTTATAATAATCGACGAAGCTTCAATGCTCGGAATATCTTTGCTCGACTCACTGTTAAAGGCGATAACTCCGGGCGCAAGACTCATACTTATAGGCGACTCAAGTCAGCTGCCGTCGGTAGGAGCAGGTAACGTGCTTGCTGACCTTATAAACAGCGGAGCATTCTGTACCGTTTGTCTGACTGAAATATTCAGGCAGGCACAAGAAAGCCTTATCGTAACAAATGCGCACGCAATTAACCGGGGAGAATATCCGAAGCTTGATATAAAGAACTCCGACTTTTTCTTTATGGAAAGAAACAATGATGCCCATATAGCCGAAACGGTAGCCGAACTTTACGGTGAAAGACTACCCAAAACCTACGGAGAAAAGGCGGCAGGCGGTATACAGGTTATAGTACCTACGCGAAACGGTATAGCAGGCACGGAAAACCTTAATAAGATACTGCAAGAACGTCTTAATCCGCCAGAGACCACTAAGGTTGAAAAGAATGCCCACGGCGTTATATTCAGAGAGGGTGACCGTGTGATGCAGATAAAGAACAACTATTCGATCAAGTGGGAAAAGGACGAAAGAGAAGGTATCGGTATCTTTAACGGCGACATCGGTGTTATCGAAAGCATAAATACGATAAACGAAACGATGGTTATATCTTTTGAGGGTAGGGTGGCCGAGTATGATTTTTCCATGCTTGATGAGCTTGAGCATTCATATGCTATCACAGTCCATAAGAGTCAGGGAAGCGAATACCCTATAGTAATTCTTCCGCTTGCAATATCTGCACCGATGCTTTTGACAAGAAATCTTTTGTACACGGCAATAACCCGTGCGCAAAAAATGGTTATCACCGTTGGCAGAAAGAGAACAGTTGAAGAAATGGTTGATAACAACCGACAGACGCTCAGATATACAGGACTTTTGGACATGCTCGTAGAAATTGCAAATTAAGGGCGCATTTATCTGTCAAAACAAGCATATTTAAAGCAAAATTTTTAAAAAAATTTAAATTTACTATTGCAATTATTGAAATTATGTGATATAATACTACATGTTGATTTTGAATAGTACTTCAGTGAAGTTATAAAACAGGAGGTGTCTGTAATGGCAAAGTGCGATATCTGCGGTAAGGGCGTAGTTTTCGGTCTCAACGTTTCTCACTCAAACCGTAAGACCAACAGAACTTGGAAGCCCAACATCAGAAAGGTAAAGGCAGTTGTTGACGGTTCAAACAAGACCGTTCACGTATGCTCTCGTTGCCTTCGTTCCGGCAAGGTAACAAGATCTGTTTAATTTTGATTTATTGAGAATAAGACTGTCTGCGGACAGTCTTTTTTCATAATCGGAGATATTATGAAAACTACACTTTTTGTAAATCACTTTATGCCCGACGGTATGATAAAAATAATTGCTCAAGGCTATAACAGGGTGATTAAAATTAAGGAAAACAAAAACCTGCCAAAGCCTGTGGCATTACACCCGGATATGCAAATTCTCGCCATAGGCGAAAATCTGATAATGACAGAATCTTTATATAAAGCGCTTCCTTTTTCATATGAGAACGTAGTTTTTGCCAAAAACGAGCACACAGACGTTTATCCCGGTGACGTAGGACTTAACGCTTGCTTAGTGGGAGATTACCTGATAGCGAGAGAAGACACGATTGACCCTGCCCTAAAAGAAGCCTGTATAAAAGAGGGGATTACCATTATTCCAACACGGCAGGGGTACGCGAAATGCTCAACGCTTGCTATCGCTACCCGTGGCATTATAAGTGCCGATACAACGATCGTTTCAGCTGCAAAAGAGCACGGAATCGACGCGCTTTTGATTAGTAGCGGACATATAAGACTTGACGGCTATGACTGCGGCTTTATAGGCGGAGCTTCGTTTTATAATGAGAATAACGATACGGTATATTTCTTTGGTGATATAAAATATCATCCCGACTGTGACCGTATCTGTGAGTTTATAAGCGCACACGGCGCAAAAATAGTGTGTTGTGCCGATGGTGTGCTGTATGACTATGGCTGTGCGGTTGCAATATAGCTAAAGTGAAAGAATGCGGCAGGATAAAACCTGCCGCAATGATTTTTATCTTTTCTGAATAAAATCACCTGTACAAGTAAAGAATAGTATCGTAAAACGGGAGTGGCACCCACGGGCAAAGTGTCAC
>JAZNQU010000091.1:0-18670 GCA_045590315.1 Eubacteriales bacterium | reverse complement strand
GATGCTTACTTTGTTTTCCGCACCACTGACAATGTTGTTGTTAGATGCACCTGTGAGTGTAACACCCTCAAGGATGATACCGTTCTCAAGGCGGTCTATAAATACAGCTTTTATAGTAGTTTCAACTGCTGTGATTCTTGTATCGTTATTAACTTCATTGCCTTCAGCGTCAGCCCAGTACAAGAAGATTTTTCCCGCAACATCAGGATCAGTTGTAGGAAGTACGAGCTTTTCGTTCAAGTACGCTTCCTGTATGTGATGAGGCTCTGTCTGACCTTCTATCACATAATTAACCTTTGCAGGTGTAAGCGTATCAAACTTAGCATAAAGAGTTGTGCTTGCTGCAATTCCTGTGCCTTCAGCCACGATCTGGCCAGCTGCATCAGCCCAGCCCGCGAAAGCCTGACCTGCTCCGGGAGTGGGATCTGTTGTGGGATAAGCAAGTGTTGCACCGTTAGCCCAGATTTCCTGAGTTGCAACAGTTTCTTCGCCAACCTTGAACGTTACTGTGTAGAGAGGAGTGAGTCCTTCTGCTGCTACAGCAGATTGAACGCTCGGGAAGAAGCCTGCATAAGCGATGTCGAGGTAGTGAGTATCACCTGATGCAAAGTATGTCGAAGTATCAATTTCACGGAACTTTTTATTGCTGTATCCGCTAAGATCGATAATGAGAGTACCCCATTCGCCTGCTTCTGTTGCAGGAGCGGAATTCTCTGGATCATAGTATGTTGCAAAGGTAGGATAGCTCCAACCACTGTCGCAAAGTCTTAAATTAGTAGGAACTGCAAGGCTATCTCCGTCCATCTTGTCTGTTCTGTATATAACCTTAAGAACAGGAAGATTTGTTACGTCAATAGCGGCTTGATTTTTGACTTCCGCGTTAAGATCATAGAACTGCAGAGTATACATAGAGGCAGTAGCACTATACTTAAACTTATAAAGTCTGGGAGCATCAGCTGATGCTGCTGACGGCTGCTTGTATAAAGTAGCGTTTGTTCTGTTTGCAGGGATTATAAGTGTGTCGCCTGCATAGATAATCGGGTCAGCATTAATCGCACTTACGGATACCGGCACCATACCGATTAGCATTACAATACAAAGAAGTATCGAAAGTGCGCGAGTTGCAAAATTCTTGCAAATCATAGTTTTTTCCTCCTGAAAAAATAAATAATAGTTTTTTGCCGAAATCACAGCTTCCTTTCCAGCCGTCTAAAGTCAAGTCAGGTAAACTGCGTCGACATCGGACTAAGGCTGTTATTTCGCGCCTTTTGGCCCGCGCTGTCATCACTCTTGTCGCTTCCGCGTCTGTTCTTCGACCACACTCGTCAAACTTACACTTTTTGCGACAGGGTACAAGACAGCACTATAACCATATATATTTTATCATATGATGCAAATATTGTCAATAGAAACAAGGCATTTTTGTCCCTGCAATTTTGCGTTTTTGACAATATCAACAAATTTGCTTTTTCCTTTTTGGTAACTAAGACAATACATATGAAAAACGGTACGGAAAGTGGTTAACAAAGGCTCTCCCTCAGGGATAGCTCCCGCATTAGCGGGTGAGAGGGGTGCGTCTCGCTTTTTCCCTCTCCGTCGGCTACGCCGCCACCTCTCCCATAGGGCGAGGCTTAATATAAAAATCCGCAGGAAAGTTCCTGCGGATTTTGCAATTGTTTATACAAGCTTGCCTTTGAGTGCAAGTTCAAGCCACGCCGCACCTACGTCGAGCGCTTCGTAAAGTCCGTGTTTCTTTGCAGCCTTTACTATTTTTCCGTCCGCGTTTGAGCGCACCATTATCGTTACGTTGCCGACAAGGTCATACTCGCCTGTCTTTTCTGTATCGTGAACGCCTATGAACAGCGAATGAGTATCGTCAAGATAGCCGTACAAAAACTGTCCGCCCTGTCTTACAAGCGGCTTGCCGCGAAACATTACGTATTTATCTTTTTCAAGTATATTTGCCATTATATCCTCGCCCTCTCTGTTTTATTATCGTGAACTTATTCATCTTTTACATTATACCGCAGTTTTTCACACCTGTCAACTGTTTTTTGTCACGTTTGGAAAAATGGTTTTGTATAAGGTAATTTTTGCCATATGAGCTTTTTAGCCATATTTCATTTGACAAAACAGTTGCGCCGTTATATAATACTATTATGGAAGTTTATGCCCGGGAAGGAATTAAAATCATGTTAAGAAAAATTAAGTTATTCATTACTCTTCTTTTGATCTTTTCTCTTTTAGCGTGCGCTTCATGCGACAAGATTATCGAAAAGCGTACAGACGTTTCTGAGAGCGCTGTAACAAGCGAAGTTACAACAGAAAGCGAGACGGAATCCGAGAGCGAAGATATTCCGACCGTGGTTATTCCCGAATATGTGAGTCCGCTTACAGGACTTGGTGTGAGCGAAGAGCTTTTATCAAACAGACCTGTTGCGGTTATGATAAACAATATCAAGGCGTCTATGCCTCAGCACGGCACCTCTTCTGGCGACGTTATCTACGAGTGTATCGTTGAGGGCGCGCAGACACGCCTTATGGCGGTATATCTTGACTATGAAAACATACCCGTTTTAGGCTCAGTGCGCTCAAGCCGCGAATACTATCTTGATTTTGCCGGCAATCACGATGCCATTTACGTTCACGCAGGCGGCAGCGACGAAGCTTACCGTCAGATCAAGGCAGGCAGGACAAACAACCTTGACGGCGTTAACATGTATCTTCCCGACACCTTCTACCGCGACGAAGCGCGCGTTAAATCAATGCCGTACGAGCACACTCTCATGACAAGCGGAGAGGGCATTAAAAGCGGAATTGAATACAAAGGTTACAGAAGCAAATCAAATGCTGAGTTTGTCCATCCTTTTAATTTCGTTGAATACGGCGAAGAATTTGTTCCCGAAGGCGAAGCTGCCGCTTATGTAAGCGTTAGTTATTCGGACAAGCACGAGCCTTATTATATTTACGATGAAGAAAGCGCACTTTATGAGCGCTATCAGTTCGACAAGCCGCAGGAAGATGCAAGCACAAACGATGTGCTAAGCTTTGATAACATAGTCATTCTCTACCATTCAACCTACAACACGGGAGACGAATACGGTCACTACAGCGTTAACGCCACAGGCGAGGGTGACGGTATATACATCACCCGCGGTAAGGCGATAAACATCAAATGGAAAAAGGCAAACCGCACCACAGCCGTAAGGTTCTTTGACGAAAGCGGAAACGAGCTTACAATGAACCGCGGCAAGACAATGATGCAGATTTGCACAATCTCCATGAAAGACAACACTGTTATTTCTTCGGGCGAGACTTCGAGTCAGCAAACCTTGCCGGAAGACGGAACACCAGCCGCATAAGAGCCTTTTTGTCAAAAGGAATAAGCGGATAGAGGTAGCTGCGGCTGCCGTCTACTGTATTATTTGACACTATGAGTATCGCAATAATGAAATATGAAGCGATATATCCCGGCAAGTCAAAGAGCGCTGTCAGAAGAAGCATGAGCATACGCATGAACTTGAATGCGAATCCAAGCTCGTAGCTTGCCTGTGTGAAATTTGCGATAGCCACTATTGCCATATACACTATTACCTCAGGCGTAAGAAAGCCTATCTGCACAGCGAAGTCGCCGAGTATAAGACCGCCGACAACTGAAAGCGAGTTACTGAGCGTATCGGGCGTGTTGAGAGAGGCAAGTTTGAGTCCGTCAAGAGCAAACTCAACAAGGAAAAGCTGGGCGATAACGGGTATCGCGGGCTTTTCTGTGATTTTTATAAAGTCAAGCCAGCCCGGTATAAGCTCCGGGTTATTTATGAGAAGATACCATGTCGGAGTCAGAATGAGCGTCAAAAGAAAGACGAAGTGGCGTAAGACTCTCAGATAACATCCTGTAAAGGGCGGCAGATAATAGTCGCTTGCCTCTTGCAGAAAATCGAATATTCCCGTCGGAAGTATCATTACCTCGGGAGAAGCGTCGCAGAGTACTGCAACGCTTCCCTCAAGTATCGAGGCTGCCGCCGTGTCCGGCCTTTCGGTATAACGGAATTTCGGGAACGGGTTGTACCATTTCACAGGCACGAGCGCTTCCGCAAGGCTTTGGTGGCCGAGCGTAAGCGCCTTTATATTAAGGTTCCCGAGTTTATCTTTGAGCTTTTTTACATACGCTTCATCGGCAACGCCGGAGATATAGCAGAGTGCTACGTCGGTCTTACTGTTTTTTCCGACGGTTATTCTTTCGGCACGCAGATTTGTATCGCGTATCCGGCGGCGTATCATACATATATTGGGCTTGAGAGCTTCGATAAAGCCGTCGCGCGCTCCGCGAAGTACTTTGTCGTTACTCGGCTCGTCTATCGAGCGCGACGGGTATATTCTTATATCTACAATAAGCGCTTCTTTGCCGAATGAATCGAGCATAAAGCAAAGCGTGCCCGACATTACGGCATAGGCAATCTGGTCAACACTGTCAGTAACGCTTACTTCGCCGTGCGGAACAGCCGCTTCGGCAAAGCGCTTTGCATCTGCAAGCGTGGCAACGTCCTCGGGCTTCAGATTTGCAAAAAAGATAAGCATGCGTTCAAACAGGTTGTTATTTATAAAGCTGTCTATGAAATAAAGCTTCGCTCTGTGTGAGCCGATAGTCATTTCCCTGCCAACGCAGTCGAAGTTTATGCCGATACCGAACATCTCATCAAGCATGCTTTTATTTACATCAAAGTCTGCGGTGAGTTTTTTCTCGCTCATTTTGTATTTCCTTTGTTTTGGTAAAATTGTAAATATCCGAAGATTTTAATAATTCAAAGATTATTATCCCACGCAGATTGTGAAATTATGTGTCAAAGTCCAAAATAAGCAAGAATTCCGTTATATATTCCGCGCGCGAATGCGTCGGGCTCACTTGCCATCAGCACTGCGTCGCCACGGTTTGAGATATAGCCCATTTCGATAAGAACTGACGGCATGCGCGTGCGGCGCAAAACGTATAGTGACGGGCGTACGAACATTCCTCTGTTATCTAGTCCCGTTGCCGCCGAGAGGGACGTCAGTATATACTCTCCGAGCACATATCCCTGAGATGCGCGGCTGTATGCGTATCCCTCAACGCCCGAAGCGGTGGCGTTTGTGCTTGCATTGGTATGAAGACTTATGTAATAGTTCGCTCCCCACGTATTTGCATCGTTTACACGTGTTGACAGGCTTGTTGCGTTGCTTGTACCGAGCACCTGTGTGGGTGACGTATGAGACGTACGGGCTTCGAACTCGGGGTTGGCGTTTAAAAGCGCGGCGAGTCTTCTGCCTATATCGTAAGTTATCTGGTGCTCGGTATAGCCGAAACCCTCGGCACCGGCATTCGGATTTGTCGGGTTGTGGCCCATATCAACATAAATTTTTATTGGCATAGTTTTCGCTACCTTTCTTATATTGTTATTCTGTACCAATATATGAGGCGGTGAGCGATTTTGTTAGCATAAAGGAGCGTTTACTCTTGGAAAACATCAGAAGAATATTAAGTTTTGTCCGCCGTGCAGTTGATGACTACTCTATGATAGAAGCAGGTGACAAAATCGCCGTCGGCGTGTCGGGCGGAAAGGACTCGCTTGCCCTGCTTGCAGCTCTTTGTGATATGCGCGCGTTCTACCCTACTCCATACGAGGTTTATGCGGTTATGATCGACATGGGCTTTGAGGGTGTCGATTTTTCACCCGTTGAAAAGTTCTGTCGCGAGCTTGGAGTTGAGCTTAAAATAGTTCACACTAACATCTCTCACGTTATATTTGATGTGCGAAAAGAGAAAAATCCCTGTTGGCTTTGCGCGCGTATGCGCCGCGGCACGCTTCACGACGCCGTTCTGGAGCTTGGCTGCAACAAGCTTGCGCTCGGCCGCCATTACGATGATGTGCTTGAAACGTTTATGCTCAATCTTTTCCACGAGGGAAGGCTCGGTACGTTTTCGCCTGTGACATATCTTGACCGCAAGGGTCTTACGATGATACGCCCGCTGATATATGCGCCTGAAAAAGACATACGCTATTTTGCTTCAAAATCAAATCTGCCGATAATAAAATCCCCGTGCCCTGCCGACGGTGCGACAAAGCGCGAGGAAATGAAAGAGTTTTTGAAAAAGCTTGACCGGGAACAGCACAACGGACTGAAGCACCGCATATTCAAGGCGATATGCAAGGCAGAGCTTGACGGATATAAGGAGACGTGATGTAAAGAAGGCACCCGAAAGGGTGCCTTCGCTTGTTTTTATAGCCTCCCCTTTCGGGTGAGGTGGCAAAACCGCAGGTTTTGACAGAGAGGGTACTCCTGCATCTAACCCTCTCACCCGCTAACGCGGGAGCTCTCCCGAAGGGAGAGCTTTAACTTAGCCTTCTCGTATCTTTTTCTTAATCTATCCAGCCGTCGTCTTCGTCATCTTCGTACTTTTCGTCTTCAGACTTTTTATCCGCAGATTCTTCGTCCTCGTCGTATTCTTCGGTTTCTTCATCTTCATCGATGACATCTGTATTATAATACTCGAGGTGAGTATCCGCAAAATATGCGGTCAGTATAAATTCAGCATCAAAGCCCTGAAGTCCGAGGCAGTATGCACCGACCTGTGAAAGTCCAACGCCGTGCCCCCAGCCTCGTCCGACGAAGATGAAATCGTCGCCGTTATCCGCTTCTATTTCAGTTGTACGGTCAACATATTCAATCTCTTCGCTTGCAGTGATAACGGGGGTGTCAACACTTGCCCAGGTGTAGCCCTCGCCGTCTGCAGTCAGGACTTTCATAGGCTCTGTCCAGTTTATGTATGATATTTTCGAGCCGTTCATGCGCGAGAACATCGTTTTTGCGCTTTCGTTTCCGAATGCCGGATCGTTTAATGTAACGCTTCCCTGTCCGACGACAAAATTCGCGCTTTTAAGATATGCCGACAGTCTTGATCTTACTGTATCGGTGTTTTTTATCTGAGCTTCGTTACCGTACTTGTCTGTAAAGGTAAGCTTGTACACGTAAAGCGAATCATCGGCATATTCTGCGTGAACGTCGACTATATCGCCCTTTATTTCATTATACCCCTTTGACACAAGGATATCTGCAAGCTCGTCCGGTGACACGCTCCAGGTCCACGTTCCGTTCGGGTGCGTGCTGTAATCTTCCCACGGAGTCGGCTTTGCAAGCAGATAAGATGCTCCCGATCCGCCCCACGCTTCGCGCGCGCTGACAGTCGTTCCGCCGGCAACTGCGCTGTAATATGTCGTGATTATCTCGCCGTCTGCGCTGACAAGCACCTGTCCGCTCGTTTCGCGTACTGCTTTGCGCACTGTATCGTTTACGCTTCTGACTCCGTGATACGCCTGACAACAGACGGTATTACAAAGGTCAAATTCATAGGTTTTTGCATGCTTGCCCGCAGTATTTACCGTATAGCTTCTTACAGCCACAGCAAACGCCTTTTGCGTTTCAAGGGGCCACGAGTTGCTTATTTCATAAGGCAGAACGCCCATTACGTAATCTTCAAGTCCGATAAGGTTTACAAGCTCAACACCGTCATTGTATCTTGTGAAAACAAAAACGCCGTCATAAAGCTTATTTGCAGGTGTCTGCAGGTACGCTCTTTCGTCTTCGGGCGAATCCATCGCCATGAGTCCGAGCTCCTCGTATTCTCCGCCGTCATATCGGAAGACTATCATATTTGTATCATAGTCGATAAGGTTAAGCGCCGTGTCGCTCGGCTCAAGCACCGTCATATCTTCACACGGCTCCCCATCAACTTCAAAGCCTTCAAATATATTTCCTGCCGCGTCTATGTAATCCCATGCCGAATCAGCGTCGCTGAAACTGCCGACAAGCAGATAGTAGTCCCCGTCTATGTACGATGCTATCATCGGTGCATCCGAGCCGTTTTCAACGGCTATAAGCATTGCAAGGTAAAGTTCATCAATAGTCAGCGCTCTGTCGAGCATCGCGTGATACGAACCGATATCACCCTTTTTATCTGTCGGAACATAGTCGCCGCCCGAAAGAAGCAGGTTCTTTTCAACGGTGGTTTCCATCGTTTTTACAGAAGAGAGGGTATAAAGTTCTCTTACCTCATCGCTTTCTTTGTCAACGGTGCACACTGTAAAGCCGTACGGTGCACGTGTCTGAAACGCCGGCACTACGCTTGTTCCGTATAATAAACCGATACGGACGATGGTATCGTCCGTATTTGTATCGTATGCCGCACTCGCGTTAAGTGAAAATATCCATGCAAGAGATGGTACTATAGTGCCGAGCACCATAAGCGCAACAAGCACCCATACGACTGCTTTTTTCGCAAAGCCGTTTTTGTTTTTGTGAGCGGATTTATTCTGTGACAATCGAGAAGCCTCCTCTCACCATTATGTACACTTCACTTGACTCTACCTTAAAGCCTCTGCCGTCTCCGCCGCGCGGTACGAGCAAAAGATGGTTTGCTGTAAGATCTTCGCCTTCTTTAAGGTCAACTCCTGCAGTAAGGTCTGCTATACCCGATTCTCCGCCTGAAAGATAAGCACTGGCGCTTCCCGAACGGAGTATTATTTCGCAAGGTGTATCTGCAAGCACAATATCGCCTTCAACAAGGTGAAGCACCTCGTATTCATTAGCGGGTACAATCGGAGCAGGATCTTCCGGTTCTTCATCCGTTGTTTCTTCTTCATCCTGGTCGTCCGAAACAAATCCGCCTGCGTCTTCAATAGCTTCTTCTATACGCGGCCAGAAAACCTCATTCAGATAGCTGAGCGAAATGAGGGGATCGTTTGTCAAATCAAAATCTCCGCTTCCGTATACGGCGTATGCGCCGATTCCCAATACGAGTGCGCATATAAGCGCAAGCAGTGTTATTTTTATTTTCATACTTATATATTCCTTTACGATAGCATTCAAAATACTGATACAATTATTGTAGCAGATATTCGTCAACTTGGCAATAGTATTTTTATGAATATTTTTTAACTATTTGGGTTATAATGTGCAAATTTGTCTTAATATGCTTATTTCATCGCCGCAGGAGCTGCCGGAAGCTTGATTTTTCTCACGCTGTCGCCCTTCGGATATTTTTCCTTGTAGTTTGTGCGTGCATCCGCAAGCTTCTTGCCGCCCTTCAGCGTTGCAAGTGTTACACCCGAGGCACTTCTCGTTGATTTTTCAGTGATAAGCGAGGATTTTATCAGCATACCGCGTTTATCGTTTGTAACAAGCAGTATGTCAATATCTTCCTTCGGCTTAATGTGGAACACGCCGACAATTTTAGAGGCATCCGAATAAGCATTTGTCAGCTTCTTTCTGTTTGCCTTTGTTTCATAAGATTTTATCGACACGCGGACACCTTTACCGTTTTCAAATACAAACGCCATCATGTCTCCGCCGTCATAGTCCTTTATAACCGCCATACCTGCTACGTGCTCGTCTTCGTCAAAAGAGAGCTTTGCAGGGATATAGTCGCCGAGTGCGGAGGCTTTTGTGGTATCAAAGTCTGAAATTTTAGCCTTGTATACCTGTGCTTTGTCAGAGAAGAAGAGCACCTCGGCAATATTTTCGGTGTCGTAGGTTGAAAGGATCTCGTCATCATCCTTGAGCACATGCTCGTCGTTACCCTGGAGTGAACGGTAGGTTATCTTTTTAAAGTAGCCTCCACGCGTGAGCACTACGTGTACCGGGTAGTTTTCTACCTCTTCTACCTCGTCATAGACCTCTATATCTTCAGCGTAAACTATCTGAGTCTTTCGCGGTATCGCATATTTTTTCTTGATTTCCTTAAGCTGGTCCGAGATATATGAGCGAAGCTTTAAATCGTCTCCGATTATGCCCTTGAGCTCTTCAATATCTTTACGCAGACTTTCGATTTCGTTAATTCTGTTGAGAATATACTCGCGGTTAAGGTGACGGAGTTTTATATCGGCGATATATTCCGCCTGCATCTCGTCTATTGAAAATCCTTCGCAAAGATTTGGAATTACGTCCTTATCGCTTTCGGTATCTCTGATTATTTTTATTGCCTTGTCGATATCAAGAAGTATCTGGCCAAGGCCAAGCAACAGGTGAAGCTTGTCTCTCTTGCGGTCAAGATCAAACGTGAGTTCTCTCTTTACGCATTCGCTTCTGAATTTTATCCATTCGCGTAGTATTTCAATGACACCGCACTGACGGGGAGTACCGTCTATAAGTATATTGAAGTTGCATGAGAAATTATCTTCAAGGGACGTAAGCTTAAAGAGCTTTGCCATAAGCTTGTCCGGGTCTGTGCCGCGGCGGATGTCGATTGTAAGCTTGAATCCGTTTAAGTCTATTTCGTCACGGACATCGTTGATTTCCTTAATCTTGCCGCCCTTTATAAGCTCGGATATCGTATTCATTATCTGCTCTATCGACGTTGAATACGGTATCTGGGTTACGTCTATACAGTTCTGGGATTTATCGTACGAATAGCGTGCGCGAAGCTTCACCGGACCTCGGCCCGTTTCGTATATCGTCTTCATCGCTTCTCTGTCGTAAATCAGAAGCGCGCCGCCTGCAAAGTCAGGTGCTTTTATTATATCAAGCATCTTGTCGATGGTTGTGTTCGGACTTTTTAAAAGCTGTATTGCACCGTCGCATACCTCGCCGAGATTAAACGAGCATATATTGCTTGCAAGACCTACGGCGATACCGAGGTTAGGCGAAACGAGTATGTTCGGAAATGACGTCGGCAGAAGTGTCGGCTCGAGCATTGTAGAGTCGTAGTTGTCAATTAAATCAACGGCGTTTTTATCTATTCCTCCGAAAAGCTCCGAAGCAAACGGATCAAGCTTGACCTCGGTGTAACGTGATGCCGCGTAAGCCATATCACGGCTGTACTGCTTACCAAAGCTTCCCTTTGAATCAATAAAGGGGTGCAAAAGCGTTTCGTTGCCACGTGTCAGACGGACAAGAGTTTCGTATATTGCCGCATCACCGTGCGGGTGGAGTTTCATCGTAGAACCGACAACACTTGTGCTTTTTACACGCGCGCCGGTTAAAAGTCCCATCTTATACATGGTATAAAGAAGCTTACGGTGCGAGGGTTTAAATCCGTCTATTTCGGGAATGGCACGGTCACGGATTACATACATAGCGTAGGGCATAAAATTTTTGACGATAGTATCGGTAATAAACTGATTGGTTATCTCCGCCGTCTTACCGCTCGCTATATGTGCCGGTTGTGCTTTTTTATTTTGTTTAGCCATTGAGTTGACCTGTGCCTTTCATTAGTTTGTTTTATTTTTCAACTTTATCAGAGGTAATCACGTTATATCCTGCGGCTTTGATTATACGGTTATAAAGCGCAAGCGATATTCCCTCCCGCGACGGAAGTCTTGAGTATATTTTTTCAAAATTTTGCTTATCGCACTCACGCAAAAGAGCGAAAAGCCTTGCTGCGTGAGATTTTTTATTATCAATTTTTCCAAGCGAGAGAATATTTTTTTCATCAACGCCTATTTTTACAAGCGTCTGAAAATCCTCGTCATAAGCTAAGACTGCAATTTTTTCTTTATTACTATGCTCTGTGAGAAAATCAAAAAATTCCTTGTCGTTTCCGTCAAAAAGTGCAAGAGGAGCCTTCGGTGCATAGTGTCTGTACATCATACCGGGAGCAAGCGGACGCTCATTATCAGCAAGCTTTTGTGTTACCGCTTTGTCAATTCTGACTTCGCCGAGCAATGCGCCAAGCGCTTCAAGTGTAACTCCGCCCGGTCTGAGCAGGCATGGGGTATTATCGTCAAGCTTGACTATCGTCGACTCAAGCCCTATATCTGCAGGACCGCCGTCGATTATCATATCAATTTTACCGTCTAAGTCTTCAATAACGTGTGCGGCACTCGTGGGGCTCGGCCTGCCCGAAGTATTTGCGCTCGGTGCGGCAATCGGCACGCCTGAGAGTTCAATGAGTCTTTGTGCAACGGGGTGCGACGGCACTCTTACAGCAACGCTGTCAAGTCCACCCGTTACGCTCATCGGTATATTATCGCGTTTTTTCAGTATAGCGGTTACAGGTCCCGGCATAAACGTCTCGGATATGAGCCGGTACTCGTCGTTTACAAAAGCGTACTTGTCCGCATCAAGCGGTGTTGACAGATGGATTATCAGGGGATTATTACTCGGTCTGCCTTTTGCGGCATATATTTTTTCAGCCGCGGCAGAGTCAAGGGCATTTGCGCCGAGTCCGTACACGGTTTCGGTTGGAAACGCAACAAGTCCGCCGGATTTTATTATTTTTGCGCCGCGGGCGAGTATTCTTTCGTTTTCTTCAATATTTTCGCTCAGGCGTGCGATTTCGGTGTTCATTGATACATCTCCTTTTCGCATATTTATGGGATTTGTGATACTGCATTTGCTTTATAAAACCTGTAGGGACCGGCGTCCCCGACGGTCCGAACAACAATGGATTTTATATAACGCTAATAAAAAATGCAAACGTTCGACTTCGGTCTTTAATTTTTGTATTGCAAAACCGTACAAACGGACCGTCGAGGACGCCGGTCCCTACGAATTTCGAATAACATGGGTGTACGGGTTAAGATTTTGAGTTTACACAAATTGCACGCGCTTTTTGCCCGGGCTCCTGGCTCTGTGAGTAGTCCGTTTCTTGTAGAAATTCAAGCAAACGTTGGTGTACGGGTTGAGATTTTGAGTTTGCTCAGACTTAACGCGCTGTTTGGCAGCGGGTCTTACCCGCCTTTGAGTTTTTCGGCGGTGTCGGCACTGATGAGCGCCTCTATCATATCGTCTATGTCGCCGTTTATAAATGTTTCTATTGAATGAAGTGTCAGACCTATTCTGTGGTCGCTTACTCTTCCCTGCGGGAAATTATAGGTACGTATCCGCTCACTTCTGTCGCCTGTTCCTACCTGACTCTTTCGCTCGCCCGCAATTTTTTCATCGCGCTCGCGAAGTTTCATATCATAAAGGCGCGTACGCAAAATTTTCATCGCCTTGTCACGGTTTTTGTGCTGGCTTCGCTCGTCCTGGCATTCTACTACCATTCCCGTGGGCTTGTGAATTATTCTTATCGCCGACTCGGTCTTATTTACGTGCTGACCGCCGGCTCCGCTTGATTTACAGGTTTCGATTTCAAGGTCGGCAGGATTGATTTCAACCTCAACGTCCTCTGCTTCGGGAAGCACGGCTACTGTGGCCGTTGACGTGTGTATTCTGCCCGATGATTCGGTTTCGGGCACACGCTGAACGCGATGCACTCCGCTTTCAAATTTAAGCTTTGTGTAAGCACCATCGCCCGAAAGCGAGAATGATATTTCCTTGAATCCGCCGAGCCCCGTTTCGTTTACCGACAAAAGCTCCGCTTTAAGTCCTGTTTTCTGCGCGTACATCGTATACATACGATAAAGTACGGAAGCAAAAAGCGCCGCTTCTTCGCCGCCTGCACCTGCGCGTATCTCAACGATTACGTTTTTGTCGTCATTAGGGTCGCGCGGCAGAAGAAGTATTTTTAATTCCTCGTGAAGCTCTGCAAGCCTGTCCTTTAAAAAGTAATACTCCTCGTTTGCAAGCTCGCGCATCTCTGAGTCCGCTTCCTTGTCTTCTGCAAGCTCTTTTGCGCCGAGCATATCGCTTTCGCATTTGAGATATTCGGTATATTTATCAACGACGGGGGTAAGCTGCTTATGCTCACGCATAAGGGCTGTATACTTTTCCGTGTTGCTTATTATTTCTGGCTTTGCTATGTCATCAGATATGGCATCAAAGCGTTCTTTGACCTGTTTTAGTTTTTCAAGCATTGAAAATCTCCGATAAATTTATGCAAATATTGATATTATAAGTCCTGCAATCGAGCCAAACAGCCACAAGTATCCTGTTATGAAAAGGCTGTCCTTAAAGCTTCTTCCCGATTTGAACAATACCGCAATGCCTGCACCTGCTCCGGCACAAAGTCCTGCGGCGAGTGCGCCAAATGATATAACGCCCTCTAAAAAGAGGCCGGTTAGCAAAACGCTGACTGCACAGCTCGGAATAAGTCCGATAAGTGCCGTTATAAACGGCTGGAAGTAGCGTGCTGACTCCATTACGTATTCGATAGTTTCTTCGCCGACGAGCGAGACTATCGTATGGAAAACAAACACCGTCACAACTATAAAAAGCGCGGTGATAAGCGTTCTTTTAAGTGAGTTTTTGAGTATTCCTTCATTTGAGTCGCAGAACTCACAATGGTGATGCTCTCCTGCCTCGTGCACGTGTCCGTGCTCATGATGCGGGTGCGCGTGAGCGTGGTTATGCTCACGGTTTTTATATGAAACAAGCTTGATTATACCGTTCAATGTATAGCCTGCGACTATAGCGCAGACAAGCTTGATTATAAGCATATGTAAAAAGAAGTGTCTGGTTTCGGGCATTGACAAAAGTATTGGCAATGCTTCGTCAGATGTAGCGATAAAAACTGCAGCAAGCACTCCCGCGCTGATAAGCTTTTCCGAGTAAAGGTTTGCCGCCGCAACGGAAAAACCGCACTCGGGAAAAAGTCCGAGAACAGCGCCGCCTATAACGCCGCCCCGACTGTCTCCAAGGGCGCGTCTTAATTTATCAGCCGCCTTGTGTTCTACTATCTCGATTATAAGATAGGTTAAAAATAAAAGAGGCAGCATCCTAAGGCTGTGCAAAAGTGTATCGCTTATTATATGAACTATATCAAAGCCGCTGTGCGCATGAGCATGAGCAGCCTGAAGCATTATTGTCGGGGACATATTTTCTCCAATTTTGTATTATGATAGTCTTTTCAAAAGAAAGACCGTATTAACGGTGAATGAGGAGAGCAATTTTGATATAAAAATGATCTCCTCATCCGTTTTTCGCGTTAAATGTGAAATTTTACTTTACCGAGAAAGCATAAACCGTTGTATAATCGTACTTTTCGCCGGGCTTAAGTACGGTTGACTCAAATTCGCTATGGTTCGGGCAGTCGGGTGCGTGCTGTGTTTCAAGGCAGAATGCTCCTCTGAACATCTGCTTTGCGCCGCCCTTGAAGGGATATTTATCCTTCATAAAGTTACCTGCATAGAACTGAACACCGGGCTGGTCTGTGCAAACGCCCATTACGATACCCGTTTCCTCAGCGTAAACCTCGGCAACCTTTTTAACAGTTCCGTCAGGCTTTAAGATGTAGTTATGGTCATAACCGCCGCCGAGCTTGATCTGGGGATCGCTTGTATCATCGATGCCCTCGCCGATCTTTCTCGGTGTTCTGAAATCAAACGGTGTTCCTGCTACCGCGTACTTGTTGCCTGTAGGAAGAAGTGTTCCGTCAACTTCGGTTATGTAGTCGGAATCTATCATCATATAGTGTGTTTCGTTTGTGCCGAAATCGTATCCGCAAAGGTTGAAATATGTGTGGTTTGTGAGGTTCACTACCGTGTCAGCATCTGTTGTTGCCTCATAGCGGATAGTAAGCGCGTTGTTTTCATCAAACGTGTACGTTACCTTAACTGTGAGTGTTCCGGGGAAGCCCTCATCACCGTCGGGGCTGACATGTGTCATCTCAAGTCCTGCCTTGTCTGCTTCAACAAAAGGAACACAGTCCCATATCTTCTTATCAAAGCCAACAAGACCGCCGTGAAGCGTTGCCACTCCGTTATTGTTCTTTGCAAGAGTATATTCCTTGCCGTTAAGCGTGAAGCTTCCGTTTCCGATACGGTTGCCGTATCTTCCGATAAGCGCACCGAAGTATGCACCGGCATTTACGTGATAGCCTTCAAGATCATCAAAGCCGCAGATAACGTCGCAGAGCTTGCCGTCACGATCGGGTACGAGAAGCTTATTTACGATACCGCCGTATGTAAGTATTGTAACAGAAGCTTCCTTGCTGTTTTTGAACGTATACGCGTATACTTCTTCTCCCCCGGGGAGCTTTCCGAATAAATTCTTTTCAAAGGTCATGGTAGTTTTGTCCTTTCTTATTTGCAATCATCATATCCGTTAGGATTCTTTGTCTGCCAGTTTGCGCTGTCGCGGCACATTTCTTCAATTCCGCGCTTTGCGCTCCAGCCAAGTTCCTTGTATGCCTTTGCAGGATCTGCATAGCACTCGTCGATATCGCCGGGGCGGCGGGGTGCTATTTTATAATTTACTTTGAGTCCGGTTGCAGCCTCGTATGCCTTTACAATGTCAAGCACCGAGTAGCCGTTACCTGTACCAACGTTGTAATAGTCGATACCTGTGAGTGTCTGGAGCTTATCAAGAGCCTTGAGGTGAGCATCTGCAAGGTCAACTACGTGGATATAGTCGCGTACACCCGTACCGTCGTGAGTATTGTAGTCGTCGCCAAACACGCTCAGGCACTCGCGCTTACCGATAGCAACCTGTGCAACGTACGGAAGAAGATTGTTCGGGATACCGCAGGGGTCCTCACCGATAAGTCCGCTTTCGTGTGCACCGATGGGATTGAAGTAGCGAAGTATTGCAACGCGCCAGTCAGGATCTGCAACGCAGAGGTCCTTGAGTATGCGTTCAATCATAAGTTTGGTTTCGCCGTAAGGGTTTGTTGTGGAAAGAGGGAAATCCTCTCTTATCGGCACGCTTTCAGGCTTGCCGTAAACCGTTGCGGATGATGAGAACACTATCTTCTTTGCGTTATACTTTGTCATAAGCTCGCAAAGGTTGAACGTTGACGTAAGATTGTTGTGGTAGTAAAGAAGCGGCTTTTCAACGCTTTCGCCCACCGCCTTAAGTCCTGCGAAGTGGATAGCAGACTCGATATTATTTTCCTTGAAGACCTTTTCGCATGCTTCCTTATCAAGAAGATCAGCCTCGTAGAATTTGAAGTCCTTACCTGTGATCTGTCTTATTCTGTCGAGAACAACCGGCTTGGAATTGCAGAAATTATCAAGAATAACGATCTCGCGGCCGTCGTTTAAAAGCTGTACCGCCGTATGTGAGCCGATAAAGCCTGCTCCGCCTGTAACAAGTATTGCCATTATAGTACCTCCTGCCCGATGGGGCTAAATTATGTTTGTCTTATTTCCAAAGTCCGTCGGGGTAGTCGCCCTTCTTGACCGATTCTTTTATAAACGCTTCGAGTACAGGCTTGTCGTCGTGATATGTAACGCCGTACCACTTAGCATCCGTTTCAAGAACACGTGCGTCGCACTTGTTGTCCTCTATTGCCTTTGCAACAACGAAAGGAAGGAAAAACTCGCCCTTCATGGGGTCCTGCTTACCTGCCTCTATTTCGTCAAGGAAGAGATTGAAATCGTTTGCAAGCATATCGAATATTTCGGGAGAGAATCCCCAGAAATTCATAGAAACGATGCTTCTGCGGTCAAGGTCGTACCACTTGTCATCTTCACAGTACTGAACCACACCATCATTTTCCTTTATCTTTGTGCGCTCGCATACGTGAGCGAGAAGTCCGTCTTTACATTCGCACACGCCGCGCGCAACTGTACCGTTTTCGGTAATGGTATTTTCAAGAACGTATCCTACCATTGCAAAATGCGCCTTGTTTTCGTCTGCCTTTGCAGTCTTTAAGAACTCTGCAAGACGTGCATACGCATCAGCGCCGTAAAAGTCGTCAGCATTAACAACGATAAAGTTTTCCTTTACGATTCCGCGGCAGCAAAGAATTGCGTGGCCTGTTCCCCAGGGTTTAACGCGTCCCTCGGGAACGCTTCTGCCTGCAGGAAGTGCTTCCATATCCTGGAACACGTAGTCTACCTTGATGCTGTTTTCGATTCTGCTTCCGACAGTCTCCTTGAATATTTCGTAGTTTTCGCGTTTGATAATGAAAACCACCTTGTCAACTCCTGCTCTTATCGCGTCGAATATTGAAAAGTCAACGATAAATTCACCGTGAGGTGTAACAGGGTCAATCTGCTTGAGTCCGCCGTACCTGCTGCCCATTCCGGCAGCCATAATAACAAGTGTCATGATTTTCTCCTCCGCTTACTGTGTTATTACAACTTATAAAATAAAAACTTTTACGTTCTTGTTTCATCAAACATTGAAATTCTTCTTTCGTGCTTTCCGCCCATGAACTCTGTGTTCACGAAAAGTTCTGCCATATCGCAGGCAAGACCGGGGCCGACAACTCTGCCGCCAAGGCAAAGCACGTTTGCATCGTTGTGCATACGCGTCATCTTCGTGCTGAACATATCCGAGCAGCACGCGGCGCGTATTCCGCGGCGCTTGTTAGCCGCCATGCTCATTCCTATTCCCGTTCCGCAGGCAAGTATGCCGAAGTCAGCTTCTTTGTTAACGATAGCGTCGCACACCTTTGCAGCGTATATCGGATAGTCAACGGCATCCGTCGAATCGCATCCGAAATCGGTGACTTCGCAGCCTATCTCCTTTAATTTTGCGGCAATTTCAAGCTTGAGCTCGTATCCGCCGTGATCACACGCAATAGCAATTTTTTTCATAGTACATCTCTCATTTCCAAAAAATTATTTACTGTTTTTTTCGCTCAGTTCCCTTTCGGCCTGAGTGGGTCTTAAATAAACTGCCGCAAGAGACTCGTCGGTAAATACTCCCTTATCTTTTGCTGACTCATACACATTAAGCGCCGCCTGCGCCACTGAATATGCATTCAAAAGCTTCAAGGTCTCAGGCGGGTCTTTGACACGTGCACTTTTTACAAGCCCTCTGACTCGCTCGTATCCGTCACCGGCAAAGTAAAGACTCATCTTCTTTTCTT
>JAZNQU010000090.1:0-6446 GCA_045590315.1 Eubacteriales bacterium | reverse complement strand
AAAAGCGCAAAGCCTGAGCTCATCATAGGAATCTGCGGTTGTATGGTGTCCCAAGAGCACAG
This sequence comes from Eubacteriales bacterium, assembly GCA_045590315.1. Taxonomy (GTDB): domain Bacteria; phylum Bacillota; class Clostridia; order Oscillospirales; family CAG-272; genus UBA4717. The sequence goes on along the minus strand of JAZNQU010000090.1, from coordinate 6,384 downwards.
ACTCAGCGATATAAAAAACAGATACCCGTATGTAGACTTTCTTTTCGGAACGGGAGAACTCTACAGATTTCCCGAATTTTTGTACCGGGCAAAAGCCGGAGGCGAAAGATTTTTTATAGTTGAAGAAACAGAAGGAACACTTGCGGAAGGCCTCCCGGTAAAACGAGTAAGCAACTTCAAAGCATGGCTTTCAATAATGTACGGTTGCAACAACTATTGTACATATTGCGTGGTACCGTATGTACGCGGACGCGAAAGAAGCCGTAAACGCGAGGACGTGCTTGCTGAAGCGCGCGAGCTTATAAATAGCGGTTACAAGGAAATAACGCTTCTTGGTCAGAACGTGAACTCTTACGGTAAAGACCTCGGCTATGACTATGATTTCGCCGACCTGTTATCCGATATATGTGCAATTGACGGCGACTTCATCGTGCGGTTTATGACAAGCCATCCTAAAGACGCTTCACATAAGCTTATAGATACAATGGCAAAAAACCATAAGATAGCACGTCAGTTTCATTTGCCTATACAATCAGGTTCAAACGCTGTATTGAAGGCGATGAACCGAAGATACACGCGTGAGTCCTATCTTGAACTTATCGATTATATGAAGGCAAAAATCCCGGGCATTTCGCTCACGACAGATATAATAGTCGGCTTCCCGGGCGAAAGTGAAGAGGATTTTGTCGATACACTTGATATCCTGTCGCGCGTGAGATACGATAACATTTATTCTTTCATATACTCGCCAAGACGCGGTACGCCTGCAGCAAGTATGGACACACAAATACCAAAAGAAATACAGTCTGAGCGTTTTGCGCGCTTGCTTGAACTTCAGCACGCAATTTCAAACGAGCAAAATCAGATGCTTGTAGGTACAACACAGCGAGTGCTTGTGGAGGGAATAAGCAAAAATGATCCCGGAATGTACACGGGAAGATGCGAATCGGGAAGGCTTGTTCATTTTGAAAGCGATACCGATCTTACAGGCGAAATTGTAGATATGCTGATAGAGAGAGCAGAGACTTTTAACGTTTTCGGAACAGTCAAATCTTGACACGGAAAACAATTTTTAAATATGTGAATGTATGAAAAAACGGAGGAAATACAAATGAATCAGGAAATGATAAAAGCTTGTGCAGCGCTTGCGAAGCTTATAAGTGCTGACGAAAGAATGAAAAAGCTTGATGAAGCAAAGAAAGCTTATGAAGAAAGCAAGGAAATCAAAAATCTCTTGGCTGAGTATAACGTGCAACAGATAGCACTTGCCGAAGAATATAAGAAAGACACGCGCGATGAGGAGTTTATCGGAATCATAAATAAGCGCATAAGCGAACTTTATACTATGATCAGCGAAAACCCTGTTATGAGAAGCTATATGGATGCTCAGGAAGACGTTAACGCTCTTATGGAGGAAGTTAATTCTGAAATACAGTTCTTTATAACAGGACAGCGTCCCTGCAGCCATAATTGTGCAAGCTGTTCTTCGAACTGCTCGGGCAACAAATAATTATTTATCCACACAGAGACGAAAGGTAAGGTCACATATATGCCGACACCTATGATGCAGCAATACTTCGAGATAAAAAACAAGTATAAGGAATATTTGATTTTTTACAGACTCGGAGATTTCTACGAATTATTCTACGACGATGCAAAACTTGCCTCGCGTGAGCTTGAGCTTGTTCTTACAGGACGTGACTGCGGAGAGCCGGAACGTGCGCCGATGTGCGGAGTTCCGTACCACAGCGCTGAAGCGTATATAGGTAAGCTTGTCTCTCGCGGCTATAAGGTTGCAATATGCGAACAATTAGAAGAGCCAACACCCGGCAAAAACCTTGTCCGCCGTGACGTTGTCCGTATAATTACCCCCGGAACTCTCGTAGAATCGGGACTGTTAAGCGAGCAGAAAAACAATTACCTTGCAGCAGTATATATGTCACCTGATTCAACAAGCGTAGGCGTAGCCTTTGCTGATATATCAACAGGCTTTGTCTCTGCAACAGCTTTTGAAAATGACAAGCGAAATAACAGACTTATAAACGAGCTTGGAACTTATGTGCCGAGCGAGATAATATTCAACCGCAATCTTAAGGAGCTCGGAGCACTCGTCGGATTTATTCGTGAACGCTTCTTGTCATCCGTAAACGCAGACGAAGCCTATCGTTATGATTTTGAAACAGCCCTTTCAAGAGTAAGCCGTCAGTTTCCGGAACATACCTTCGCTAACGGTATGCGCGACAAGGCAATTATATCCGCTATCGGTGCATTGCTTGATTATATTGATGGAACTCAAGAAGTTGACGTGTCATACATTTCCTCGCTCGAAGTGTACAGCGACGGACAGTATATGGAGATCGATATAAATACAAGACGCAATCTTGAACTTATCGAGACCATGCGTACAAAAGAAAAACGCGGAACTCTTTTGTGGGTGCTTGACCGTACGCGCACAGCTATGGGTGCAAGACTTTTAAGAACGTGGATAGAATTACCGCTTATAGATGTCAAGGCTGTTCTTGCACGTCAATCGGCGGTGCGTGAACTCTATGACAGTTTTATATTACGCGAAGAGCTCTCAACACTTTTGCGTGACGTTCTTGACCTTGAAAGACTAACGACGAAAATAGCATACAGAACTGCAAACGGCAAGGATCTTAATGCCATTGCAAAAACAATAGGCATACTCCCATCTGTAAAAAGTTTGCTTGCAGACTGTGATTCGAGAGAACTTCTTGATCTGTTCGGAAAACTCGACTCGTGTGAAGACTTGTATAATCTTATATGCGAAACCATATCTGACGATGCACCGTTCTCGGTACGTGAAGGCGGTATAATACGTCAGGGTTACAATGCCGAGGTTGACAAACTCCGCAGTATTAAGGACGGCGGTAAAAATCTGAAAGAAGAGATCGAACAGCGTGAACGAGCGCTAACAGGCATTAAAAATCTCAAGATTGGCTATAATAAGGTCTTTGGTTATTACATTGAAGTAACAAATTCTCAAAAGGATCTTGTTCCCGATACATACATACGCAAGCAAACCCTTTCAAACTGCGAAAGATATATCACAGATGAACTGAAGGAGGTCGAAGCAACAGTTCTCGGTGCTTCGGACAAGCTTGCGGCACTTGAATATGAAATATTCATGTCAATATGCGAAAAATTAAACGCAAATCTGGCAAGACTTCAAGCGGTCGGTGCACTGCTTGCAAAGCTTGACGTATATATATCGCTTGCCGATGTTGCTGCAAGAAACGGATACGTTTGTCCAACTGTAGACACAAGCGATAAAATCAAAATACGCGACGGCAGACATCCTGTTGTAGAACGCTTTGTTAAGGATAGTTATTTCGTGCCAAACGATACAGACCTCGATACAGGATCAAACCGTGTTGCTCTGATAACCGGACCGAACATGGCAGGTAAGTCGACATATATGCGGCAGGTAGCGCTTATAGCAATAATGGCGCAGATAGGTTCATTTGTTCCGGCGAAAAGCGCGCAGATAGGAATTGTAGACAAGGTATTCACCCGTGTCGGTGCATCTGACGACCTTGCATCAGGCCAGTCAACCTTTATGCTTGAAATGAATGAGGTTGCATACATCCTTGCTAACGCAACAAATAAGAGCCTTATAGTTTATGATGAAATTGGTCGCGGAACGAGTACTTTTGATGGTATGAGTATAGCTAAAGCTATTGCTGAATATACAGCAGATAATATCCGTGCAAAAACGCTGTTTGCAACACATTATCACGAACTTACTGTACTTGAAAACGAAAATGACGGAATCGTAAACTATAACATAGCGACAAAAAAACGCGGCGACGATATAACGTTCCTTCGCAAAATAGTAAGAGGCGCCGTTGATGACTCGTACGGTATAGAGGTAGCAAAGCTTGCAGGAGTTCCTGAAAACGTTATCAAGCGTGCAAAGGCAGTTTTACGCGAAATAGAATCGGGTAGTATAACAATTGCACCGAAAACAAGAGAAAACTCTCTTGAAGCTGAAGCTGATTCGGCTTTATCAAACGAAATTGTCGAACAGCTTAAAAAAATTGACCTTAATACCATTTCCCCCATTGAAGCTATGAACGAACTTTTCAGACTTAAAAATATGTTAAAGGAATAACGTGATGGGAATAATTAACGTTCTTGATTTCAGCGTCGCTAATCTTATCGCCGCAGGCGAGGTCGTAGACAGACCTGCGTCTGTAATCAAGGAGCTTCTTGAAAATTCAATAGACGCAGGAGCCAATGACATAACGGTAGAAATAAAGCGTGGCGGCATAACTTTTATGCGTGTCAGCGATAATGGCAAGGGCATCTCAAAGGACGATATGCCCGTTGCAATCAAACGCCACGCAACAAGTAAAATTAAAGACGCAAACGACTTGAATTCTATATTAACGCTCGGATTCAGAGGTGAAGCACTCGCGGCAATAGCGTCTGTATCAAAACTTCGTATAATGTCAAAAACGTCAGACTCGGAAGTCGGTTACATACTTGAATCAGAGTCCGGAAATGTAAAGGGAATAGTTGAAGCCGGATGCCCGAACGGAACAACGGTAATAGTTGAAAATCTGTTCGAGAATGTTCCTGCAAGACTCAAGTTTTTGAAAAAAGACGTAACCGAAGCAATGGCTGTAAGCGCGTATGTTGAGAAGATTGCCCTCTCACGCCCCGATATATCGATAAAGCTTATAATAGACGGCAATATGAAGTTTATGACAAGCGGCGACTCAAAGCTTTATAACGTCATCTATATACTTTTCGGACGTGACTTTGTCAAAAGGATGATACCCGTTGAGTCAACTTTTGACGGAGTTCGTGTATGGGGATATATCGGTACGCCTGATAATATAAGAGCAAACAGAAACTTCCAGAATTTCTTTATAAACGGCAGATATATCAAGAGTAAGACCGTGTCAGCCGCACTTGAACAGTCGTATTCAGCCTTTATTCCGGCTGAAAAATTTCCGTGCGCGGTACTGAACTTAGATATAAATCCCTCTTCGGTTGACGTTAATGTTCATCCGGCAAAGCTTGAAGTTAAATTTTCAAATGAGAAGTTAATTTTTGAATCGGTTTATTCGACGGTAAGACAAGCTCTTGAAAACAAAATAGAAAGACCGGAACTTAAGCTAAGTCAGAATTACGATAGATTAACTTCAACTGATTTCACCAAAAAACTTAATTCCTTCATTCCGATAAGCGATGGCGGTGATGACAAGAAAGAACAACTCAGTTTTGTTGTAAGTCCTGTCCCGGATACAATTGTCTCAACGAGTACTACAGAAGATTTACCAAAAGCAGAAGAGACAGATGATAATAAACCTGTTGAATTATCGGCACCTTTTGAAACAAAATTTGTTGTAAGCGAATGTTATAACATTAAGCCTGATGAGAAAGAGTATCATGCGCCGGCCATGACAGATAAGACTGTAGAAGAAAGTACGGAGGAAGTTTTTGAAGAGAAAATCCCCGAGTACAGAATTATCGGAGAAGCGTTTTACTCTTATGTCTTTGTAGAAGTCGGTGAAAGCGTCTTGATAATAGATAAGCACGCGGCTCATGAGAGAATTATTTTTGAAGAATTGAAAAAGAATCTTAAAAATAAGCAGGTTATATCGCAGCTTTTGCTTGTTCCGATGGATATAGTAATGACGGATATTGAGATAGCTGCAATAAATGAGTATGCTGATGAAATAAGAAGCACGGGCTTTGAGTTTAAGATATACGGAAATACCATCAGCATTACAGAAACACCCATCGAGCTTGATTTAGAAGGCGTTGTGCCTATGATACAGACCGTTGCAGACAGGCTAGCAAACGGTACGGGTAACGTCACAATATCAAGAGATATGATTTACGAGAGGGCGCTTTTCCAAGCCTCCTGCAAGGCGGCAGTCAAGATCGGACATTCACACGACAGTGAACATATCAAGTGGATATGTGAACGTGTAATAGCGCTTGATATAATTAAATTTTGCCCTCATGGGAGGCCGGTAGCGTTTGAACTTACAAAACGCGACTTTGAACGTCAGTTCAAAAGAACATAACGATAACCCCTACAGCTTGAAAGGATTTGATAACAGTGTTTAAAATATTAAAAGAAGAAGGACGTGCGCGCAGAGGTACGTTTAAAACCGTTCACGGTGATATTCAGACCCCGGTGTTTATGAACGTTGGTACGTGTGCTGCGATTAAGGGCGGCATATCGACGATGGACCTTAAGGACGTAAGATGTCAGGTCGAGCTTTCAAATACTTATCATTTGCACCTTCGTCCCGGAGATGAACTTATACACAAAATGGGCGGTATACACAAATTTTTCAATTGGGATAGACCGGTCCTTACTGACAGCGGCGGATTTCAGGT
>JAZNQU010000089.1:0-6285 GCA_045590315.1 Eubacteriales bacterium | reverse complement strand
CAAACGGAATATCGTGTCCGTCTCGGTACATCGGGGTATTGCAGTGCGGACAATTCTTGTCGGGCAAATCAAAGCCCGAGCCGTACGAGCCGTCGGTGATAAACTCCGAATAACGGCAGTTTGTGCATCTGTAATGCGGTTGGAGAGGATTGACCTCGGTAATACCCGACATCGTTGCGGCAAAGGACGAGCCGACCGAGCCACGTGAGCCTACAAGATAGCCTGCCTTTTCGCTGTTCCATACAAGCTTTTGCGCAATCATATACATAATTGCAAAGCCGTTGCCGATAATTGATTTTAATTCACGGTCAAGTCTTTGTTCAACAATCTCCGGTATTTTGCCGTCAAACTCGTACATCTCTTTAACGCGGTTGCGGCACATTTCTTCGAGTTCTTCGTTAACGCCCGGCAAGCTCGGAGGGTAGTTGCCCTCGGGTATCGGACGTACATTTTCTATCATATCGGCGATAAGGTTGGTGTTGGTTACAACAACCTCGTACGCCGCGTCAGCTCCGAGATACTCAAATTCTTTAAGCATTTCCTCTGTTGTACGCAGATAAAGACCTGTGTCGCGGTCTGCGTCCTTATACTTGTTTGCGATAAGAATCTGACGCTCGATTTCGTCCTCTTTATTTAAAAAGTGAGCATCGCACGTTGCGCAGACAGGCTTGTTAAGCTTTTTGCCGAGATTGTAAATACGGCGGTTGATATCGCGCACAGCGTCAAGGTCGGGCAGAGTGCCGTCTTCAACCATAAAAGCGTTGTTGCAAAGCGGCTGTATTTCAAGATAGTCGTAGTAGTTTGCAATGCGCTCGATTTCAGCTTCGGTCGCGCCGCCGAGTATCGCCTGATAAAGCTCGCCTGCCTCGCACGCAGAGCCGATTATAAGCCCTTCTCTGTGCGAATCTATAAGTGACTTCGGCGTTCTCGGATAACGTCTGTAATAGCTTAAATAGCTTTTTGATATTATTTTGTACAGATTCTTGAGTCCCACTCTGTTTTTGACCAAAAGAATCTGATGAAAGGTCTTCATTTTTAAGGGGTCTGCCTTGTCGCTCATCTCGCGGGCAAGCTCTTCGAGCGTGCGCAGACCGTCACGCGAAAGCTCCTTGAACATCTTTTCAAGTATACGTGCAAGCATTTGAGCGTCGTCTGATGCTCTGTGATGATTGAACGCGCCAAGCTCGTAATGCTCAGCGAGGGTATCAAGCTTGTGATTTTTAAGGCCCGGATGCAGATATCTTGCCAATGCAACCGTGTCAAGATATGTGTTTTTAAACGGGATTTTAGCATCTTCCGCGGCTTTTCTTATAAAGCCGGCATCAAAGTTTGCATTGTGGGCAACGAGTATACTCTCGCCTGCAAAGTCAAGAAAGCTTCTGACCGCTTCAGCCTGAGAGGGCGCGCCCTTTACCATTTCATCGGTGATACCCGTAAGGCGCGTGATGTTTTCCGGTATATGCTCACCGGGATCGGCAAATGTTTCAAACACCTCTTTTACTTCGCCATGCGAAAAGCGCACCGCACCGATTTCGGTGATTTTACAGTTATGTACCGAAAGGCCTGTCGTCTCTATATCAAATACAATAAACTCGTCAACGAATTTGGTCTTAAGATCATTTTGCGAATTTTCTCCGAAAAGAACACGGGCGGTGTCGTCAACGAAGTAGTTTTCAACGCCGTATATTACCTTGAAGTCTTCAAGCTTTTCGCTTGCAAGCATTATATTCGGATATGCCTGTGCAACAGCGTGGTCAGTCACGGCGATTGCCTTGTGCCCCCACTTGCTTGCCGTCTTTATAAGCGTTTCGGGTGCTATCAGCGCGTCAAGCGCTGACATTTTGGTGTGCGCGTGTAATTCAACTCGCTTTACGGGAGCGTTGTCAACTCTCTCACGTATTTTTATCTTCATAATCGCGTGAGGAATGAGTATGATTTCGTTGTCAAAATTGTCTACTTTTGTGTATCCGTTGATTGCAACGGCAGTACCCGACTTGATGTCCGCATACTGTGAAACTTCCGCTGCGTCAACGGTGATTTTTATGAAAACAGAAGAGTCTCTGTCGGTAACTCCGAGAGTCAGCGCATATCTTTCTTTGCCGCGAAGCTCTCTTTCGTCATAGTAAAACGTTTCGCCAACAAGGTAGAGTCCGCGCTTGGGGGACGAAAGATTTCTCATAGGTGTGATTTCACCTATAGGGAAAGCTTCTCCGATAAGCTCCTGCGGCTCTGAGATATCAAAGAGCGTCGGGCCTATTTTTACAGTGGATTCAGTTTGCTCAAACACAAAGTCGCCCTTGGCAAGATTCATTTTTTTCTCATATCCTGCCGTAGGGTCTTCTATGGGTTCATCGGGGAATTTTGTGCGGCGCGTTGTAGAGCCTGGTCCAAGCTTGTAAGCGGCAAGAGTCTGCTCTTCAAGATTTTTCATATATTCGGTGTCATAAAGGTATTTTTCATATTCTGTCTCTATGCTCACCTTCGCTTTGACGCCGCCGAAAACATCAAAAATAACCTGCTCCATAATACGACCGGTGTCAGCTATGTTCAATAAGTCAATACCCTCGCTGTTAAAACCTATTTTTATTGTGAGAGTGTTGTTTTTATATGTAAAAAGGTAATCGAAAAAGAAGCCGTGGGCAAGGGCGCCCCGTCTTTCTGCAAGGAATATAAGTATGTCGACAGATTCTTTTGAACCGAAGAGATCTGCAGGGAAGTGAGGCTCGATAACTGCCGATTTAAGCGCGTATGCTGCCTTGATTCCGCCTTCTACGCTTTCGATTATCTCAGGCGCTGCGAGCGAGTTGTGATGAGTCTCGATTGCAATACGATTTTCTACCGTATCGCATTTTATAACCTGACTTGTAACCGAGTCAAGAAATTCCGACTGCTTTGTGTCGGGATTAAACCGAGGCAGTCTCTCCCTTAATGTTTTTGCCATTTTCCGATTGCTTCCTTTTTTACATCTTTGCTATTTCTTTTACAAGTGTGTCGATAATAAGTTCTTCCGGTATCTTTTTAACGATCTCGCCCTTTTTGAAAAGGAGCGCTTCGCCGACACCGCCGGCTATACCGATATCCGCTTCGCGGGCTTCACCGGGACCGTTTACCGCGCAGCCCATAAGAGCTACTGTGACAGGGCGACTTACAGCGAGCTTGTCTGAAATTTCCTCAAACTTGTGTACAAGCTCAATGAGGTTGATCTGCGTACGTCCGCAAGTGGGGCAGGAGACAATGTTTATCGTGTTTGCACCCGAGCGTCCGATAGCGCGAAGAAGCGCCTTTGCGCTTTTTACTTCACTTACAGGATCAGCTGTCAGCGAGATTCTTATCGTGTCTCCGATATTGTCGCAAAGAAGACTGCCGATACCTGCCGAAGACTTGATAAGGCCCTGAGTTTCCGTGCCTGCTTCGGTAACTCCAAGATGGAGAGGATAGTTTACACGTTCATGAAGATATCTGTTTGCATCAATCATCGTTTTAACGTTTGAGCTTTTTACCGAGAGCACGATATTGTCAAAATCAAATTTTTCGAGAAGAGAGGCGTGGTAAAGTGCGCTTTCAGCAAGAGCTTCGGCGCAGGGTGAGCCGAAACGCTCAAGGATACTTTTTTCAAGCGAGCCTGAATTTACTCCTATTCTGATAGGAATGTTCTTTTCATTACATATTTTTGCAACGGCGCGCACCTTGTCGTCCGAGCCGATGTTGCCGGGATTTATGCGTATTTTGTCAACTCCTGCCTGTGCACATTCAAGAGCAATTCTGTAATCAAAATGAATATCAGCGACAAGAGGCACTCTGATGTCAGCATTTTTAAGTTTTTCAATTGTTTTAACAGAGGCGAGGTCGGGTACGGCTAAACGCACGATATCACAACCTTCGGCTTCAAGAGCGCGCACCTGTCTTAAGCAGGCTTCAAAATCGTGCGTGTCGGTATTGGTCATAGACTGAACTGCGATCTTTTCACCGCCGCCGATAGTAATATTTCCGATTCTGACCTTTTTAGTATGTTTCATAATATCCTCAATCTGTTATACGAAAAGTTTGGATATATCCTGGTAGGTTACAAATGCCATTAAAAGCATGAGCACGATAATGCCCGCGGCGTGAATCTTAGCTTCAAGCTCAGGGTCAACCGGACGTCTGCGTACTGCTTCAACTATAAGGAACATAAGTCTGCCGCCGTCAAGCGCAGGAAGGGGAAGCAGATTGAAAAGTCCGAGGTTCATTGATATAACCACAACAAGATATAAAATACCGTCGATACCACTTGTTTGCGCGGTATTACTTATTGCCTGTGTAACACCGACGGGACCTGAAACAGCTTCAATGCCGTATCTTCCCGTGATAAGGTCAATTAGCGATTCCCATATCATTTCAATGGTCGATACCGAGCGATAGAAAGAGTGCTTTATAACGGTACCGATATTTTTTTCTTCGGGGAAAACGTAAAAGTCTGCGGTGGCGTAAAGTATTCCGCTTTCGCTGTAGGAGGGGAAGCGCACGTCGTTTACAACTATAGTTTCCCCTGCTCGTTTTACAGTGATATCAACAGGTGATATACCGTCTCTCATTATTTCATAAACGAGGTCGTTTGCAACGTGAACGCGCTCATCTCCGACCTTTATAATAGTGTCTCCTATCATAAGTCCCGTAGACTCGCTGAGTGCTGAGTCTGCAAAGCCGTGAATGGTAGTCGAGCCGAGTGCTGTGGAAGAGCTTACTATAACGGTCATTACGATAATGCCGAGCACAAAGTTCATAAATGCGCCGGCACATACGACGATAATTCTTTGAAATACAGTCTTGTTGCAAAGGGCATTCGGGTCATCTGACACACCGTTTTCGCCGGGCATACTCACAAAGCCGCCTATAGGCAGAGCGCGCAGAGAATAGCGTGTACCGCTTTTCTTTGATACGCGCGAATATATTTTCGGTCCCATACCGATGGCAAACTCTTCAACGGTGACGCCGAATTTTCTTGCGGCCAGAAAGTGTCCGAGCTCATGAATAAATATGAGAAGAGAGAATATTATAAGTGCGAGTATTATTGAAAGAATGTTGATGGGAATCACTCCTTTGCCACTTTGCCTGCAAGGATTGCAGCCTCTTTTTCGATTTCATATATATCATCAAGTGAATTTGCATTGTAAAGAGAATTTCCGAGTGTGTCAAGCACTCCTCTCACCGTTCTGTATATATCGCAAAAGCCTATTTCACCTCGGATAAATCTCCATACCGCCGTCTCGTTTGCCGCGTTTACAGCGGCACCGAAGCCCTGGCCGTTTTTTAATATCTCACGTCCGAGAATCAGCATCGGGAACGCTTCTGTGTCGGGTTTTGCAAAAGTGAGTCCCGACAGGGTGGTGAAATCAAGCTCACGTGTTATAGAGGTTTTCCTTTCAGGATAGTCAAGCGCATATTCAGCCGAGTGCCGCATATCGGGCAGGGACAATTGCGCTATGACAGTATTATCAATATATTCTACCATAGAGTGTATTATGCTCTCTCGGTGCACTAATACGTCGACCTTATCTGAGTCTACGCCGAACAGAAACGCGGCTTCTACAATTTCAAAGCCCTTGTTCATAAGGGTAGCAGAATCAATCGTTATTTTTGCGCCCATATCCCAGTTAGGGTGCTTGAGAGCCATCCCGGGTGTGACCGCTTCGAGCTCTTTGCCACTTTTGCCGAAGAACGGACCGCCCGAGGCTGTGAGAATAAGCTTTTTAACCTCGTGCCTGTCGCCGGCACGAAGACACTCGTGAATAGCTGTGTGCTCGCTGTCAACAGGGAGAATGCATGCTCCGCTTTTTTCTGCCGCGCTCATAACGAGTTTGCCCGCGCTGACAAGCGATTCCTTGTTTGCAAGGGCTAACATATTTCCTGCATTCAGTGCGGCAAGTGTGCCGGGAAGTCCTGCACAGCCGCTTATTGCGTTGAAAACACGGTCGACCTTGTGCGACGCAAGCTCTTCTATTGCCTGTGTGCCGCAAAGTACGCGTATATCCGTGTCTGCAAGACGGACTTTCAAATCGCTTGCAGCTGATTCGTTTGAGCTTACAGCAACCTTAACGCCGAGCATACGCGCCTGCTTTTCGGCAAGCTCGGTATTTTTATTAAATGATATTCCGAAAACGCAAACGTCACTTCTGCTTGCCGCCACATCTGCGGTCTGCGAGCCTACAGAGCCTGTAGAGCCGAGAATTGTAATATTTTTCATTTCAAACTTCCGATTATATAATAAGATTCATGAATGGAGCCGCGTGCATCATAAGAATAACG
>JAZNQU010000088.1:0-7570 GCA_045590315.1 Eubacteriales bacterium | reverse complement strand
AGCCATACACCGGGCAGAGATATAAGCCTTGTGAGTGCGTTGTCATGCCTTCCTGCAATCTTGATAAGCTCGTATCCGATACCGACAGTAACAGGCAGCAGACAAAGCTTGATAATCGTTCTGAGAACAGGGTTTGTTATAGTTATGAACATGGAAATAACTATTCCTACAATAAGCATAAGTATCATAAACGACGTGCCGCATCTGGGGTGGAATCTTTTCATCTTGCGTACGTTTTCAACTGTAAGCTCAAGACCTGCTTCGTAGCAGAAAATCGTCTTGTGCTCGGCGCCGTGATACATAAACGTGCGTCTTATGTCTTTCATCAGCGAAACGAGGTACATATACACAACGAATATAATTATACGCAATATACCCTCGAAAAGACTGCGTAAAAAGCGACCTTCAAGTGCGGGGAACGCCTTGGCAAGCCACGAAAATATCTGTGAGGGTAGATACATAAATAGCACAAGTGCTATCGCAACACCGAGAACTGACGCTACCACCATAAGCACGTTCATAAGAACGCTTTCTTTCTTTTCCTTAGCCTCTGTTTTCTCTTCGGCAATTTCTTCACCATTTTTCGGCTCTTCGTCTTCGAGTCCGCTTAGCTCAGCCGACTCCATAAGGCATTTGTAGCCAAGCTTCATTGACATAATAAAGTTGTACACACCGCGGATAATCGGAAGCTTCAGAATCGCCGGAGTCTTGCTCTTGCCTGTTTCCCACTCTTTGATTACAATTTCACCGCTTGTGTGTCTGACCGCCATAGCGGTCTTCTTCGGCCCGCGCATCATTATTCCCTCAATAAGAGCCTGACCGCCTATAGAGGTCTTCTTGCGCGCGCACACTATATCGTTTTCTTTCAAAGTACGTTATCCTTTCATAAGTATCATTATCTATAACAGTTTATCACAAATAAAAGCCAAGTTCAAGGGATTTTATCAACTTTGCAAATTTATTTACATTTCATTGACTTTTAGTATTGCTTTTGCTATAATTTACACGTTGATTTAGCAAGGAGAGGGAAATAAGATGAGCACTTCAAGCAAAAATATGAGTACTCACCGCGCAATACTCTTTATGACACTTGCATCTGTCTTGTGGAGTATAGCTGGGGTTATATTTAAATACATAGACTGTAACAGCATCGTAATAGCAGGAGCGCGGAGTCTGATATCGGCGTTTACCGTACTTGTATATATGCTTATCACGAAGCAAAAATTCCTTGTAAATAAAACTACGATTCTGAACGCGTTCTGGCTTGCGCTTACTTTTTTCTGCTTTGTTGGCGCAAATAAGCTTACAAGCTCGGCTAACGCGATAGTCCTTCAGTATACAGCACCCGTGTTCGTACTTTTGTATCAGACGTTTTTCAAGAAACTTCGCCCGAGGGTAAACGATATAATATGCGTTCTTGTAACCTTTGTCGGAATACTGATATTTTTCCTTGACAGTATCGGCAACGGAAATCTTGTCGGAGACATTATTGCGATAGTTTCGGGTATAGGCTTTGCCGCAGTGTTCATAGTCGTTGGTGACTCTGATGAAACAACGAGTATAAACGGCATATTCCAAGGGCAGATGTTGACCGCGCTTATAGGTCTGCCGTTTGTGTTTTTTACAGAAAATACTTTTAATTTCCAAACGATAGGTTTGCTTTTGGTGCTCGGCGTAGTCCAGCTCGGTATACCTTATATAATAGTGGCGCTCGCAGGACCGCATTGTCCGGCGCTTGCAAGCACGCTTGTAACTGTGCTTGAGCCGCTTCTGAATCCCGTGTGGGTAGCGCTCATATATCATGAGATACCGAGTATATGGTCGCTTGCAGGCGGTATTATCGTAATAACAAATGTTTTACTCTGGTGCGTTATGCGCGACAAAAGAGAAGCGAGTAAATAGAAAAAATCCCGAACCGCACGGTTCGGGATTTTTGATTTTAAAATATAGGCTCAACGCCGGGCATAAGAGCAATCGCAAATGCTTCGGGGTCATCTACCGACCATTTGCCGTCGTTCTTTGTGAGTTTTATGGTAGCAGTGCCTTCAATTATCTCATAATTGCCTGAGTTAACGAGGCCTTCAAATATTTCGCCCGGTCTGTCGGGATCGTACATACTGCTAATCATATAGGGAACGAGTTCTTCGTAATAGTCTTCCATAAGAGTTCCAAAATCAAGGTTTTTTATCGTAATCTCGATTTCAGCCGTGTTATCCGTTGCGCTGCATTTGCCGATCGTATAGTCTAAATACTTGTAATAGAGCGAAACGTCAACTCCGTTTAAGTTTTCCATTGAGCCTTCAAGAACTTCGTCAACGTCTGTTTTACTTGCATTTACAAACGTATCAAGCTGGCTTATAAGATAAGCCTTTGCTTCTTCTGCTGCGGACTCATTATTGGAATCAGCAGCGCATCCGCAGAGAAGAAGTGTAAGTACACATAAAATAATTGCTATAGTCTTTTTCATACTTTACTCCAGATATTTTAATTTCCTGTAAGAAGGTTTCCAAGCTTTGAATCCTTACCGATAATGACCGTCTTTTCCCCATCCGTGAGGGAAGCCTTGAGCGCGTCAAGACCTGTCATAAACTCATAAAAGTTCTTCTTATCGGCAGTTGAATAAGCTTCGGCGAGCATTCTCATATATTCGCTCTCGCCCTCGGCTTCAAGTCGCGCCGCTTCGGCTTCTGCGTTTGATACGATAATGTTTACCTCTTTGTCAACGTTGTTTCTGATTATCGACGCTTCGTATTCGCCGTCTGCGATATATTTTTCAGCAATCTGATTACGGTCGGAGATCATACGCGAGTAAACTGCCTGTGCGTTGTCTTCGGGAAGGTCAAAACGCTTGATCTTTATGTCGATAACGTCGATTCCGTAAGTGTCGGCGATTTCGTCGACCTCGGTTTTTATATTCGCGTAAATGTCGTTACGCTCGGATGCGTCGTCTTCGTTTATAATGTCGTTCTGCTCAAGCTTACCCATAAGGTTTTTAAGCGAGTTGTATGTGAAGTTGTTAAGTCGCGCTTTTGCGTCTCCAATCGTTCCAAGTGTCTGATAGAATACCTGAGGATCTGTTATTTTCCAAAGGATATAACAGTCAACGGTCATACTCTTTTTGTCTGCGGTAAGCACCTCGGATGGAGGAATATCATAAAGCAGAGTGGTGTTCGGGAATTTGACTGTTGTGTCGATGAACGGCACTTTGAAGTGAAGTCCGGGGGAGTCTACCGTGTCGACTATTTTAGAAAAGCGGAACACACATGCGTACTCGTTTTCGGCGACTGTGTATATCGAGCCTGTAAGCGCGATAAAAGCTACTACAGCGATTACTGCGATTATAACTGTCGAAGTAAAAATAGTTTTAATCTTCTTTAACATTATTGTATCCCCCTTTCTTAGTTTGCGGCAGCACCGGTGAAGTTTTCAAGCGGCAGAAGCTTTTGCGTGGAGCCGTCTCCTGCATCAATGTAAAGCTTAACACCGGGGAGCGCTTCGGTTATCATTTCATAATACATTCTCGTGCGTGTGATGTCGGGATTTTTTGCATATTCCTCGTACATCGCGTTGAATTTTGCAACGATCTTCGTAGCTTCATTTATACGGTTTTGCTTGAGGTATTCGGCATTCTGTATGAGCTTGTCAGCTTCAGCCTGTGCTTTGGGAAGCTCGGAGTTTTCGTATGCTTTAGCCTGGTTTATCGCGGTTTCCGCACCCTGCTTTGCGGTTTCAACAGCCTTGAATGCCTCGATTACCGATTCTGTAGGCGGTTCGCTGTCCTGAATCTTTACGTCTGTAAGTATAAGGCCTATATCGTATTCTTCGAGTACGGCAGTCGTGAGTTCCTTTATCTGGCTCTGAATATCCGCCTTGCCGTCGGTGAGTACGCTGTCAACGGTAGATGAGCCTACAACGTTGCGTATCTGGCTTTGTACGAGATTTTTAAGCACAACCTCGGGAGACTCTGAGGCAAATAAGTACTTGACAGGATCAGAGACCTTGTATTCAATAAAGAAGTCGATATTGACGATATTGTAGTCGCCCGTGATCATGCGGCTTTCGGTTTCGATGACCTCATAATCAGCGCCCGAGGGATTGGTTCTGTAACCGAGCTCGATTTTCTGATATACGTTAACCTGCACTTTTTCAACGGTCTGTATACCAAAGGGAAGCTTGAAATGGATACCGGCATCAGCCGTTCCCGTTACCTTACCAAAGGTCATTATTACCGCCTGTTCTTTTTCATCAACCGTGTACCAGCAAGTGGATAAAAGCGAGAGTATCGCTATTATCACGACTACCAGAATAAGTGTTCTGAAAAAGCTTTTCGGCGAGATTTTTTTAACAGTTTTATCAGCAAAATCTTTTTCAAATGGATTATTCATATCGTTGCTCCTTTCTTGAGCTTTTTGTAAATATGTAACATTTCAAGAAGAGAAATGTCTACTTTTACATTATACAACAGTATTATGAACGGCGTGTTAATGTTACGGGGATTTTTCAAAAAATAAAGGAGCTCAGAATGAGCTCCTTTATGTCATGAATTAAAGCTTTGCGATAGCAGCTTCAATGCTTTCAAGCTGTTCTTTGTATTTTGCAAGCTTTGCTCTTTCACCGTCAATAACTGCGGCAGGAGCTTTTGCAACAAAGCCTTCGTTTGAAAGCTTCTTTTCAAGACGCTCGATTTCGCCGAGTGTCTTTTCCTTTTCTTTATTAAGTCTTTCGCGTTCCTTTTCAAAGTCAACGATGTCTGCAAGCGGAACGAAGAGTGTTGCGCTTCCTGCTACTATCTGTACCGCGTTGGGGTCTTCGCAGGGAACAAACTCAACCTTTGCGGCACCTGCAAGCTTTTCAAAGAAGCGAGCGGTCTTGTCGTTGTATATATCGTTGCGTTCGCTTACAATGTAAACGGCAGCTTTCTTTGACGGAGGCACGTTCATTTCGGCTCTGCGGTTTCTGAGTGCGCATACCGCGTCGATAAGTGCGCTCATCTTTTCTTCTTCAGCATCAAAAGTCATCTTCTCATCATACTTCGGGAAGTGTGAGATCATTATGCTTTCTTCGTCGTGGGGAAGTGCCTGATAGATTTCCTCTGTGATAAAGGGCATAAAGGGATGTAAAAGCTTGAGTGTCTCACGAAGAACGTATGCAAGAACGTTCTGTGCAACCTTGTTTTCTTCCGTATCCTTTTGTGCAAGGCGCGGCTTTGTAAGCTCAATGTACCAGTCGCAGTAGATGTCCCAAATGAAGTCGTAAAGCTTTGAAAGTGCGATACCAAGTTCGAATTTATCAAGATTTGCTTCAACGTCACGTGCAAGCTTGTTAAAGAGCGAAAGTATCCACTTGTCTTCAAGCTCAAGCTTGTCTTCAGCAGGAAGGCTTACGTTTTCTATATCAAGATTCATAAGCACGAATCTTGCCGCGTTCCATATCTTGTTTGTGAAGTTACGCGCGGACTCAATTTTTTCATCCGAGAAGCGCATATCATTTCCGGGCGAGTTGCCTGTTGCAAGGGCAAATCTTAATGCATCCGCACCGTATTTGTCGATTATTTCAAGCGGGTCAATTCCGTTACCGAGCGACTTTGACATTTTTCTGCCCTGTGCGTCACGCACAAGTCCGTGAATGAACACGTGCTCAAACGGAGCCTTGCCTGTGTGTTCAAGAGCAGAGAATATCATACGCGCTACCCAGAAGAATATGATGTCGTATCCTGTTACGAGTACACTTGTCGGGAAGTAACGTTTGAGATCCTCTGTGTTTTCGGGCCAGCCGAGAGTAGAGAAGGGCCAGAGAGCAGATGAGAACCACGTGTCAAGCACGTCTTCTTCACGGCGCACCTTTGCACCGCACTTCGGACAAACTTCAATATCTTCTTTGGAAACTACCATTTCCCCGCACGCGTCGCAGTAGAACGCAGGGATTCTGTGTCCCCACCAGAGCTGACGGGAAATACACCAGTCGTGTACGTTTTCCATCCAGTTTGTATATGTTTTAGTGAATCTTTCGGGAACGAATTTTACTTCGCCTGTCTTGATAACGTCAAGTGCAGGCTTTGCAAGAGGCTCCATCTTTACAAACCACTGATTTGAGGTAAGCGGCTCAACGGTAGTCTTACATCTGTAGCAAGTACCAACGTTGTGGCTGTGAGGCTCGGTCTTAACGAGATATCCGCCTGCTTCGAGGTCGGCAATTATAGCCTTTCTTGCTTCGTATCTGTCTAAGCCGTCATACTTGGTGCCGGGCATGCAGATAGTAGCGTCGTCGTTCATAATTCTCGGCATGGGAAGATTGTGGCGCTGACCTACCATAAAGTCGTTGGGGTCGTGCGCAGGTGTTATCTTAACGCAGCCTGTACCGAATTCGAGATCAACGTAATCGTCTGCGATAACGGGTATCTCACGGCCAACGAGAGGAAGCTCGAGCATCTTGCCAACGAGGTCGGTATAGCGCTCATCATTCGGGTTTACTGCAACTGCAGTATCGCCGAGCATAGTTTCGGGACGTGTTGTTGCAATAGTAACAAACTTGTCCGTACCCTTTATGGGGTATCTGATGTGCCAGAAATTACCTGCCTGCTCGCTGTATTCAACCTCAGCATCGGAAAGAGCTGTGATACAGTGAGGGCACCAGTTGATGATTCTGTTACCTCTGTAAATGAGTCCCTTGTTGTAAAGGTTAACAAATACTTCGCGGACAGCCTTTGAGCAACCTTCGTCCATCGTGAAGCGCTCGCGCTCCCAGTCGCAGGACGAGCCAAGCTTTTTAAGCTGATTTATGATTCTGTTGCCGTACTGTTCTTTCCAGTCCCAAACACGCTCAAGAAACTTTTCGCGTCCGAGGTCGTAGCGAGTGAGGTTTTCGTTTACTCTGAGGTTTTCCTCAACCTTTATCTGAGTTGCGATACCCGCGTGGTCTGTGCCGGGTACCCAAAGGGCAGAGAAGCCCTGCATACGCTTGTAGCGTACGAGTATGTCCTGTAAGGTCTCGTCAAGTGCGTGACCCATATGAAGCTGACCGGTTACGTTCGGAGGGGGAATAACGATAGTGAAGGCAGGGGCATTTTTGTCAGCGCAAGGTCTGAAATAGCCCTTGTCGTTCCAGTTCTTATAAATTCTGTCCTCGATTTCACCGGGAGCATATGCTTTTGAAAGCTCGTGATTCATTTTGTTTTGCTACCTTTCTGAAAATGATATTGTGCCCGAAAATAAAAAAGGGCACCGTCAACGGGACGCATTTCTGCGCGGTACCACCCGTGTTCATGAAAAATCATGCACTCAAGCCCTTAACGCGGGGAACGTCCGGTTCTACTTGCAAAAATACTTTCTTCCGGAAGCTGAAAGGCGACTTCACCGTTTTACAAACACGTCCTTGCACCAAACGGACGCTCTCTGTGGGATGCTCTGCGGTTACTATTCCTTTTACGCTCTTTCATTATTATAATACAGCAAAACAACTTTGTCAAGTAATAAATTTCCAAAACTCTATTGATTAGCTTTCGCTTTAGTGGTACAATGAAAGAGATGAGTTTAATCGTTTGATGTTTATAGAACAGATTATGCCGAAATAT
>JAZNQU010000087.1:0-5377 GCA_045590315.1 Eubacteriales bacterium | reverse complement strand
TGTCTGACGAAGATATTCATCTGCTTTCCGCGTTTGATGACGACTCGCTTGCATTTTCACCCGCTGATGAAGCGCGCCGATGTCACTATTACAAATGCGAATGTGAAAAGCTTCTTGAAAAGGCAAAAGAGTCACTTCCGCTTTATACAAGACTTTTAAAAAGCGCCGGTATTATGTGCGGAATACTTGCGGCGGTTTTGTTAATATGATTAAGTATGTACTAAATAACGGAGACTTTTATGGACGTAGCTTTTATTTTGAAAATTGCAGGAATCGGGCTCGTGGTCAGCGTAGCGTGTCAGATACTCTCGAAATCAGGTCGAGACGAGCAGGCGACCTTTGTAACTATTGCGGGAATAATTGTTGTTCTCGTTATGCTGATAAGCGAGATGCGTGACCTTTTCTCGCTCATCACATCGGTGTTCGGCCTGTCATGACTGTTCTTAAATACTGTGGACTTGCCTTGCTTTCACTTTCGATAATCATGGTTATTTACGAATTCAAACCGCGTCTTGCCAAGCTTGCCGCTATTACTATCGGTATTTATATGCTCTCTGCTGCCTGGGCAAATATTTACCCGTCGATAAAGCTTATTAGCGAGTACGTAGAAAACACGCCGCTTGGAGAATACACATCAACGCTTTTAAAGGCTCTCGGTGCCGCGCTTGCCGTGGAGATAACGGCTGACGCCTGCCGTGACGCGGGAGAGGCGACACTTGCCTCACGGATAGAAATGATAGGCAAGGCAGAGCTTTTATTGCTCGCGCTTCCCCTGATAAGCAAACTTATCGATATTGCGAAAGGTCTGCTGTAATGAAAAGAATTTTTTCAAGCGTTCTTTTTTGCTGCGTACTGTTCTCTTTCCTGTTTTCTTTTTCTGCTTTTGCCGCAGACAAGCCAGAGCTTTCCGAATTTGAAAACTACATACCGAAAGAAGCGCGTGAAAAGCTTCCGGAAGACTTGTTTGATCCTGACAAGACAAATATCGAAAACTCTTTTTCATTTTCATATTTCACAGGACTTTTAAAGGACGCGATCGCATCTGCTCTCGGTGATAACACACCTGTTTTTGCCACGCTTTTGGCTTTAGTGCTTTTGGCATCACTTTTCCATTCACTTGCCGCTTGTACAGGCAGAGAGGAGCTTGTAAGTGCCTTTTCTTCGATAAGCGCGCTCGCTGTATGCGTATACGTATTCACAAGCCTTTCGACGCTTTTTTCAAGTGTATATGCCTACCTTAACACGCTCGCCTCTTTTGCAAACACCGTCACTCCGTTCATAACGATAGCCTATGCTGCCGGCGGAAACGTAAGTGCGGCTGCAGTAAGCTCTACGGGTCTGCTTCTATGCATTACTCTCATCGAAAGCATGAATGCATACTTGCTCTACCCTGTGCTTAAGGTGTCATCTGTAATGACAATTGCCTCCTCGGCGGCGCCAAAACTCAGAATCGGTACGCTCTCGGGATTTATACGCGGGTTTCTTATGCTTGCAATAGGCTTTATTGTAGCTGCTATCTCGGCAGTTATGAGTTTTCAGCATACGCTTGCAAGCTCTGCTGACTCGCTCGCAGCCCGCGCGGTGCGCTTTGCCGCTTCAAGCTTTATACCGATAGTCGGCTCTGCTATAAGCGATGCGGTAAGGACTGTATCGGGCAGTATAACGTATATACGCACAACTGTCGGCGGTATCGGCATTGTAGTTATCGTGATTATGACTCTTCCCGTCTTTGTATCGCTGATGCTGTCGCGAATAAATCTTGCGCTTGGCGCTTCTCTTGCCGATATGCTCGGCTGCGAACGTGAGTACAAGGCATTAAAAGAGGCCGGAGGGCTTGTCAATTTTCTCATCGCGCTAGTATCGATTATGGCGGTAATGTTTGTATATTCCCTTACCTTGCTTGTCAGATGCGCGTCTTCTTACGGAGCTTAGTATGGATAATTACGTTTTTTCTTCAATTATAGGAGCAGCGGTAATAGAATTTGTCAGCGAATTTCTGCCTATTTCCGCCAAAAGCCCTTTGCGTAAATATATTCGCTATATTATCTCGCTCATTGTTGCGCTGACTATAATCTCACCTGTGATTTCTATGGTGCGCGACATTGACACCGACGTTTTCGCAAAGCTTTCAGGCTTTGATTATAGTGTAGAAACAAATCTTGGCACAGAGCCTTATCTGTATGTCAGCGATACTGCCGTATATGCCGCGAATTCTTTGGGTGAAAAGTCAAAGGAAAACCCGGTCTTCTGCGATATGTATATTGCCGAATGTGTACGCCGCGTCGGTGAAAAAGCAAAAGAAGAATTAGCACGGAAATTCTCACTTGATAAAAAAAGTATCAGCGTTGACATAGCCGTCGACGTTTCAGACAGCGAAAACATAGAGCTTATATGTGCAAATATCGGTATATACGGTGCAAACAGCTATCTTATCAGCGATGCTTGCGACTATCTTAGCGACATTCTTGAATGCCGTGTCATCGCCTTAAAACAATAACGGGAGGCTTCTTTTATGCAAACGACGCCAAAGCTATGGCTTTCTCACATCTCCAAAATAAAAAACATATGGCTCATAATTGCCGTTGTGGTGCTTGGCGTGATTTTGTGTCTCTACGACCCATCGCCGATATCCGACGACAACACAAGCGCCTACGAGCACGAGATCGGCGAGCTTTGCCGCCGTGTTACAAATTCAGAGCCTTACGTCAGCGTTAACAGCAAAACAAGCGGCATTATTGACGGGGTAGTAATAATCCTTGACGGGGTAAGTTCTCCGAGTATAAGTCTGAAAATCACCGAAATGCTTTCTGCGCTCTACTCTGTTCCCTCATCCCGTATTTACGTGACTGAAAAAGCGAAATAGTAATATATCAGACTATGAGCGAATATAATCAAAGTAAGTAACAAAAAAGCCGCGTGTATGCGGCAGAAAGTGAGACCGTTTATGGAAAACCAAACTTATGAAAAATTTGATGAAAAGCTTGAAAATGAAAATCTTGAAAGCGCAAATCTGCCTGTAGAGAGCACGAAGGTTTCTTCGCGCATCAAAAAGGCAGCAGGCAAGGTGAAGAGCGCGGCTGTCACAGTTGGAACGCGTACCATTGTGGTCGTATGCTCCGTGTTGCTTATAGGCCTCGCGGTAATACTTAATTACGTTCTTGCAGATTCGGGCGACATGGTGGAAAGCTTTGACCCCGTTGATTATTCGGCAAGCGATGGAGATACATATGTTGAAGACACATATTTTGCTTCATCTGTACTCAGCCGCGAACAGGCGCGCGACGAAGCTATCGAGGTTCTCAAGACTGTTGTTAACAACGAGTCCGCTCTCGATACTGCAAAAGAAGCTGCCCTTTCCGATATTGCACGTATAGCTGAAGATATCGAAGCTGAAGCGAACATCGAAACGCTTATCAAGAGCAAGGGCTTTGAAGAATGTATTGCCGTTGTTACAGGTTCAAGTGCAAACGTTATCGTAAAGTCCGACGGACTTTTACAGAATGAACTTTCTCAGATAAAGGAGATAGTTTACGAGCAGGCAGGCATTGATCCCGTTAACATTAAAATTGTTGAGAAGAATTAAAAAAGCCTCCCTCTGAGAGGGAGGTGGCAAAACCGAAGGTTTTGACGGAAGGAGTACTGTTTGCACAATAACTCCCTCAGTCGCCTCTCGGCGCCAGCTCCCTCAGCGAGGGAGCCTTTTTTATATGTCAAATATTGTCTTTTCCGTACTTCTTTGTCATAATCGTCTTCATAACGAAGAGGAATGCAACTGTAAGGATAATACCGAGAGGAAGTACGATAAATACGTTCTGCACAAATCCTGAGATTATAAACATTACAAACGAGATCGCCGCAACGCTTACAGCGTAAGGTATCTGTGTGGAAACGTGGTTGATGTGGTTACACTGACCGCCGGCTGATGACATGATAGTCGTATCCGAAATAGGTGAGCAGTGGTCGCCGCATACAGCACCTGCAAGGCAAGCGGAAATACCGATTGTGCCAAGCTCGCTGCCTACGGGGAAGATAGCAACAACTATCGGGATAAGGATACCGAATGTACCCCACGACGTACCTGTTGCAAAGGCAAGTCCGCAAGCAACGAGGAAGATTATTGCAGGAAGGAAGTTAGCAAAGCCTGCCGCGGTGTTTTCCATAATACCTTCAACGAATGCTGTTGCACCGAGTTCACCCGTCATATTCTTAAGCGCAGTTGCAAACGTAAGAATAAGGATAGCGGGTACCATTGCGATAAAGCCCTGGGGAATGCAAGCCATTGCTTCCTTAAATGTAAGAACTCTTCTTGCAAGAACGTAAATGATAATAGCAATAAGTGCGATAATGCCGCCCCAAGGGAGACCTATCGTTGCGTCTGTATTACCGAATGCACCGATGAAGTCACCTGCATAGTCTGTGCCGCCCCATGCGTCAGTACCAAAGAAGCCGCCAACGTAGATAAGACCAATAATGCAGATAACTACGAGTATGATTATCGGAATAACGAGGTCGCATATCTTTCCTTTTGCACTGGGTATAACCTCAGCGGACTCGTTCTTTTCACCGCTCGTATAAAGGTCGCCGCCACGTGCGTTTACTTCGTGAAGTCTCATTGAGCCGTAATCGAACTTCATAACAGCGAGGGCAATCACAAACACGAGTGTAAGAAGCGAATAGAAGTTATAGGGTATTGCCTGAATAAAGAGATCAAGTCCGTTTACGCCCGCGTCTTCGGCGTACTTCGATACTGCTGCTGCCCATGAAGAGATGGGAGCTATCATACAGATAGGTGCAGCAGTTGCGTCAATGATATACGCAAGCTTTGCACGGGAGATCTTATGTACGTCTGTAACAGGTCTCATAACAGAGCCGACAGTTAAGCAGTTAAAGTAGTCGTCAACGAATATGAGAACGCCGAGAGCAAAGGTTGCAAGCATAGCTCCGGTTTTAGTTTTAATGTTCTTCTCTGCCCATTTACCGAAAGCATATGAGCCGCCTGCCTTATTCATAATGGCAACTATTATACCGAGTACTACAAGGAACACGAAAATTCCGGCTGTACCTTCAACAGCAGAAATAATTCCTGTCTGAAGAGATGTATCGATCATACCGATGGGGCTGAAGTCGGACACCATAAGTCCGCCGACTAAAATACCGATAAAGAGTGAGGAATAAACCTCCTTGGTTATAAGTGCGAGTGCGATAGCGATCACAGGGGGAAGCAGGGATACGATCGTTCCGTAAAGCTTCGGTCCTGTTGCCTCTGCCGCTTCACCGTCTGCAGATACGCAAATTGCAAAAGCAGAAACGAGAAGTGCGAGAATCATAAAGATCGATAAGAGCTTTCTTGATTTTGTCATATGGATTCCTCCGTATA
>JAZNQU010000086.1:0-8794 GCA_045590315.1 Eubacteriales bacterium | reverse complement strand
GAGAAAGCATTGAAACGAATTCGTTGTAGATAACGTAAAGCCTGTCAAACTTGCCTGCAGTATATTCGCGTGTCAGCACGTCACATATACGGGTGCACGCTTCGGTGTCTGTTTCATCAGCTCTTAAAGGAGCGCCTGATAATACTTCGTATCCGTGATTCACACAGTATTCGTAAGCTTTTCTTCCAATAGGATAGTAGCAGACTTCGTCGTCCTTTGCCGTTTCTTTTGCAAGCTTGAAAATGTTGTTGTTAAAGCCGCCGGCAAGTCCGCGGTCGCCTGCGACAAGGACTATACAGGTTTTCGTATGCTCGCGCATGCTTGTATAGGCTGACATAACGCCGCTTCCGCAGTTTTTCACAATACCTGACATAGTATCGTGCAAAAGCTTCATAAAGGGAAGCGTTTGTATAGCGCGCTCTTTTGCACGGCGCAGCTTCGATGAAGCAACAAGCTCCATGGCTTTTGTTATGTGCATCGTGCCTTCAACGCTTTTAGTGCGGGTTTTTATGTCCTTCATTGAAGAAGCGCTCATTGGAACCTCCGGTTAGATTTTTGCTTTATTTTTATGCGCCGAATTTAATTTTAAATTCGGCAAGAGCAGTTTTGATTTTTTCTTCTGTTTCGGGTGTAAGATCTTTAGTCTCGTTTATATTTTTGTATATGTCGTCGTGCATATTTGCGACAAATTCAAGAAATTCTTTTTCAAAACGGGAAATATCTGTGACCTTTATATCTGCAAGAAGATTGTTTGTTGCGGCATAAAGAATTACCACCTGCTGTTCAACGGGCATAGGAGTATTTCTGTTCTGCTTTAATGTTTCAACTATACGCGCACCCTGGTCAAGACGGGATTTTGTATCCGCGTCAAGGTCCGAGCCGAACTGAGCAAAGGACTGAAGCTCTCTGTACTGTGAATACTGCAACTTCAGTGTTCCGGCAACCTTCTTCATTGCCTTTATCTGCGCATTGCCGCCGACACGTGACACCGAGATACCGGGGTTTACGGCAGGTCTGATACCGCTGTGGAAGAGCTCTGTTTCCAAAAATATCTGTCCGTCTGTAATCGAAATTACGTTTGTCGGGATATACGCAGAAACGTCGCCTGCCTGAGTTTCTATTATAGGAAGCGCTGTAAGCGAGCCGCCGCCGTATTCGGGAGCAAGTCTTGCCGCGCGCTCAAGTAATCTTGAATGGAGATAGAATACGTCACCGGGGTAAGCTTCACGTCCCGGAGGTCTGCGAATAAGAAGCGAGAGTGCTCTGTAAGCAACCGCGTGCTTTGAGAGGTCGTCGTATATAACGAGAGCGTCAAGCCCCTTGTTCATAAAGTATTCGCCGATAGCGCAGCCTGCATATGGTGCGATGTACTGCATAGGCGAAGATTCGGAAGCACTTGCCGTTACGACTACGGTGTAGTCCATAGCACCGCTTTTCTCAAGAGTTTCAACGAGGTTTGTAACTGTTGAGTTTTTCTGACCTATAGCAACGTATATACAAATTACGTTTTTGCCTTTCTGGTTTATGATAGTATCAGTAGCGATAACCGTTTTACCCGTCTGTCTGTCGCCGATTATAAGCTCACGCTGACCTCTTCCTATCGGGATCATGGAGTCAATAGCCTTGATACCCGTCTGGAGAGGAACGCTTACAGATTTTCTTTCGATTATACCTGGCGCTTTCGTTTCTATAGGGCGCATTTCGGTAGTATCAACGGGACCTTTTCCGTCGACAGGCTGACCGAGAGCGTTGACAACACGCCCGATAAGCGCGTCACCCACAGGTACGGATACGACCTCGCCCGTACGCTTTACAACGTCACCCTCGCGGATTTCGCTGTCGTTTCCGAGAATAACCGCGCTGACGTAGTTTTCTTCAAGGTTAAGCGCCATTCCGTATACATCGTTAGGAAACTTTATAAGCTCGTTTGCCATGCACTTTTCAAGTCCGTGGACGTTAGCTATACCGTCGCCGACCTTGATAACGTAGCCCGTTTCATTTTCCTCAATGCGGTTATTGTAATTTTTGATCTGATCCTTTATTATTTTGCTGATGTCATCAGTCTTGAGTTTCATAATTATGACTATACCTTTCCGCAAGCATGAAAATACAATTCCACACCTGTAAAATTAGAGACCGTAATTATTGTGTTTCAGATGTCCGCTTTCGCTATCATTTCAGACAAAGTATCAAGGCCTGAGCGCACGCTCATATCGATCTGCTCGCCGCCGTATTTTAAGAGTACGCCGCCAATGACAGAACTGTCGACCGTATTTGTCAAAACAACCGTTTTACCGGTCGATTTTTCAAGCTTTTTGCGTATTTCTTCCGCCTGAGTCTCATTAAGTGAAAGAGCAGTTACAGCTTCTGCACGAAGTACGTTATGTTTTTCGTCAAAAATACGCGACATCTCCTGTGTGCATCCATCAAACTCACACATACGTCTTGCTTCTACAAGAAGCATTATGAAGTTTTTGAGATACTGTTCTGCCTCTTTGAAAGCTTCGCCTGCAAGTTTTGTACGTTTTGTCTTTTCTATTGCGGGATTGTCAAGAAGCTTAACGTACTTGGGGTTTTGCTCAAGTATTTTGCAAATATCCTGCATCTCTGCAAGTATTACGTCTTCGCACTTATTTTCTTCTGCTAATTCATAAAGAGCGAGAGCGTATTGTTCACACAGCTTTTTCATCACGCTTCACCCATTTTGTCGATAAAGCTGTTAATAAGCTCGTTATGTTTTTCTTCATCAAGCTCTTTTTCGATAATTTTTGAAGCGATAGATACAGCGAGACTTGAAACTTCATCCTTGAGCTCGTTCTCTGCGTTTCTCTTTTCAGCTTCGATCTGCTTGTCCGCGCGCTCGATAATACCTGAGGCCGTTTCATGTGCTTCGGCTATTATTTCTTCGCTCTTTAAAGCTGCGTTTTTAGAAGCGTTCTTAATTATCTCCTGTGCTTCTTCTTTAGCGTCCTTCAAACTGTCTTCATATGATTTTTTCAATGCCTCTGCGTCCGTTTTTGCTTTTTCGGCATCGCTATAGAGCTCTTTGACCTCGTTTTCGCGCTCGAGCATCATTTTTCTGACAGGCTTAAAGAGGAATTTTTTCATCAGAAGAAAGAGTATGAGAAGGTTACCCCAGGTGAAGATCAGAGTCCACACGTCTATAGTGACGAAGTTGAGAAATTTTTCCATGTGTAAGATATACCTTTCATCATATCTGGAGGCTCTGAAAAAATCAGAGCCTTTTAAGCGACTTAATTAGCCTACTATCATTCCAACAAGGGGATTTGCGAAGAGAAGAATGAGAGCAACAACGAGACCGTAGATACCGGTTGATTCAGCTACCGCGCAACCGAAAAGCATTGTAGTTGTGATGTCACCCTTTGCTTCAGGCTGACGGCCTACGGCTTCAGCTGCCTTACCTGCCGCATAACCCTGACCGATACCCGGTCCGATACCTGCGATCATAGCAAGACCTGCACCGATTGCTGATGCTGCGAGTACGATTGTTCTGTAAAGTTCCATTTTTATTTCCTCCGTTTTTAGAAATCTTTTATTTATTCGCCGCGTGCAGCTTCTTCACTGCCGGCGCTGGACACAAACACCATTGTAAGCATACAGATGATGTATGCCTGCAAGAAGCTTGTGAACAAGTCAAAGTAAATTGAAAGGATCGCCGGTACACCGAGCTGGAATATCGGTATGCTGCTTATAAAGGCATTCGGTATCCATCCAAGAACAACTGCGCTGAGTGACGCGAGCGCACCGTAGATAAGCGAGGTTATTACCATACCTGCCGCTATATTTCCGAAGTGACGGAATGACATTGATATTGGATTGGCTATCTCACCTACGATATTGATCGGCAACAAGAACGGTAGCGGCTCTATGAAGCCTTTAAGCCAGCCTTTTATACCGTTGCATCTTATGTTGTTTGCCTGTACCATAACAAAGGTCATAAGAGCCCAGCCAAGCGTGGTGGAAAGGTCCGCGGTAAGAGGTCTCATACCGAGCAAGCTTGAAAGACTTCCGAGAATAGATATTGTAAAAAGTGCGCCAATGTACGGAGCAAAGCTTACATATCCTCGGCCCATCGTAGTTTCGACCATATTATAGAGCATACCGACAAGCTTTTCAGCAATTACCTGTTTGCCCGAGGGCACCTTTTTTAAATCGTGGGAAAGCCATATGCAGACAAGCACTATGACTGCCATTATTATCCACGAATTTGTTACCGTTTCTGTAACGGGTATACCGCCGAAAATCGGTATTTCGAACATTATTTTTGGTCCGTTCATTTATTTGTATCCTTCTTTTTGAAAATCAGGTTGATTATTGTTATTACCGGTCTGACAAAAATAAAAGGCAGAACCGTAACGTATCCGTTGAAATACGGAAGTTTTATTCCGATTACAATGACAAATGCCATAAATAAAAGTCTTGCGGTATATGTTGCCTGAACGTATGATTTTGCGTTTTTTTCGTCCTTTTCCACAGCCTTTGATACTACAAATCCGAGAAAAGTGAAGTTAAGAGAAGCTCCTGCCCACCCCAAAAGGGCGCCGGTTATAACAGTGTAATCAAAATACGGTGTAAAAGCTATTATAATTACCGCAAGTGCGCTTAAAAGAAAGACGCCTGCGGTAACTTTAAGTACGTTAAGCCTTGTTTCTTTATTCAATGTCATCATTCCTTTGTATCAGATGAGTTTTTCTTTGATGATTCTGCGCTTATTCGCTTGAAAAGCCTGAAAAGTGCTGAATATGAAGTTATTATACCAAGAATTGTTCCGATAAGGGTCACATAGCTTCCAAGCGCAAATTTTTCTTTTACAAACTGAGCAACAGCTATCCATATTGCTATAGGTACAATTGCCGTCAATGCCACTTCCGTAAAATACGAAAGAGCCTTTGCGATTTCGTTGAATCTCTTATACATATGATATTATTTCCCATATTTGCACATTATAATAATGATACAATATATACCATATAATTATGTTAACAAATTAAGTACCGAATGTTAATAATTTGTGATTGTTGCATAAAAAAATCGTTTTGGATTTGTTATAGTTTTAACGAATTTGCTATTGATAATATGTATATTTGGTGCTATAATAAGAAAAATATTCCCTGTATTTTAAAACCTTGCGAAAAGAGGTACATAGCGTGAACAAAAAAGTAAAGAAAATCGTAATTGCGGCACTTTTAGCGGCGCTTTGCTGCTCATTTACGTTTATTTATCTGCCGCTTCCTATAGGATATGCGAATCTGGGAGATATGATGGTGCTCTTGAGCGCGGTTATGCTCGGACCCCTGTACGGTGCGCTTGCGGCAGGAATCGGAACTGCGCTTGCGGATTTATTTATGGGGTATCCCCAATACATACCCGCAACATTCGTTATCAAGGCGCTTGTCGCGCTTGTTTGTGTTATTTTGTACAAAGCTATCCGCGGTAAAAAGAATAATGTTTTTGCGTTTGCTTTAAGCGGCATTGTGGCTGAAAGCATTATGGTCTGCGGTTATTATTTGTATGAAGCTGTAGTTTTGGCATACGGATTCGGCGGTGCGGCGGTGTCTGTTTTTGGAAACTGCTTGCAGGGATGCGTTGGTGTGATTCTTGCAACGCTGCTTTTACTTCCTGTATTAAAGTTGTTTAATAAAATCGGAAAATAAAAATGCACGGTTTAAAACCGTGCATTTTTGATTTTTATCATTCTGCGATATAGTAGAAATCCTCAGCCGGAAGAGCTCCGCCGACAGATGCGGGATTCTGCTCAAAGAGTACGTTCAGATAGCCGTTAACAACGGGCTTCATGTCTTCGCCAACAGTTCCCGTTACGTTGCAGAAGGGAATAGCCTGTTTTGCAATTGCTGCCTTGAATATTCCTGCTTCTTCAACGAGTGTTGCGGCTTCTTCAACGTTTGCATTCACAAATTCGCAGCTTGCCGTGTACTCTTCAAGGAAGGTCTTAACTGCTTCGGGATGCTCGTTTATAAAGTCTGTTCTTGCAATAATAACGCCGGTTACAGTTTCACTTTCAGCGTCGATCTTCTTCCATTCTTCACCAAGGTCAAGCGCGATTTCAAGCCCCTCGACCTGGCTCTTTGCTACGATAACGTAAGGCTGGGGAAGCATTGCAACACCGCTTTCGCTTTCCTTTAAGAGAGCGACTATTTCAGCAGGCTCGCTCTTGAATTCAATAGTAACGTCGTTGTCGGGATCAATGCCGTTTGATGAGAGAATATATCTCAGAGTGTACTCAGGAGTTGCGTTCTTTCCCGTTGCGTATATAGTCTTGCCCTTTAAATCTTCAACGGATGTTATACCGCTGTTTTTGTCAAGAATATAGAGAACGCCGAGATTGTTTATGGCAAGAAGCTTTACGCCGCCCTCTGTTTTGTTATAAAGAACGGATGCAAGGTTCGCGGGAACTGCGGCGATGTCAAGCTCACCCTTTATAACGAGAGGGGAAATCTCGTCAGCCGAGCCTGCGATAGTGAAGTTGTAATTGCCCTTGGCTTCTCCTTTGGAGGAGTCTGATATTACTTTAACCATACCGATTGATGTAGGGCCTGTCATGCCGGCAACTCTGACTTCAACGTCATCTTCCGGTACTTCAACGTTTTCTTCTGTATCGGATACTGTTTCAAAATCGCTCTGGACTTCGGTGTCATTTTGAACGCCGCAAGAAGCGAGCATAGCAAGAAGCATTGTCAAAACAAGTAAAACTGATAATGTTTTTTTCATTTTTTGATTTCCTTTCGGTGGGGATTGTGTATTTGTTTTATATAAGAATATCATTCTTATTACATTATGAGTATATACTAAACTAAATAAGAATTCCGTTGCATTTGCAACGGAATTCTTATTTTTATAAAATATTTTGTTTATTTACCGTAAAATCCCTTTTACTATATGAAATAAGTCCCTCTTGCTTCATTTTTGACAGTTCTCGTGAGAGAGCGCTCCTGTCGCAGCCGAGGTATATTGCCATATCCGCGCGGTCAAAAGGCAAAACGAAGCTGTACGAGCGGTATTTTCTTACACACTCTGTAAAGAAAGCGATAAGCTTTTCGCGTATAGAGAGCTTCGACAGTATCTGTATGCGGTCGTTCATCGAAAGCGCGCGTGTGGCAAGAAGTGAAATGAAACGCTCCAAAAGCTTTTTTTCGTCTTCACTTGATATGTTACCGCTTTTTATTTTTTCTGTGCTTAACCAGAGAACTGTCGTATCACTCAAGGCGCAGGCGAATATTTGAGCTTCCTTGTCCAAAAAGCTTAATGATTCTCCGAAGGTCTCGCCCGGAAGAACGGTTGCCATTATCATTTGAGAACCGTCTATATCGAGCGTGTAAATTTGCACGATACCGCTTAAAACAAGGCCGAAGCGCTTCATCTTTTCGCCGGCGTTTATAAAGTTTGTGCCCTTTGAATACGAGCTTTTGCGATAGTCGAAGAAATCAAGAGCGAACTCAAACTTTTTATCGTCAAGGCCGTTAAACAACGGACATCTCTGTATTATAGTTTTGTCAATAGTTTTCATAAAGTCCCCGTAACTCAACTTTATTTAAGAGCGTTGTATATCTCTGTAGCAACACTTGAAGCATCAAGACCGTGTTCTTTCAGAAGCTCGTCTCTCGTTCCGTGAGCGACAAAGGTGTTGTCTATGGCACGGATAAGGCATTTCTGACCGGGCATTGTTTCACAGATGGCGGATGCGATTTTTTCGCCCACAGAGCCTGCCTTTATCCCCTCTTCAAGAATGTATGCAAGCTTTGCGCCTTTTGTGAGTGCAAGGATTTTCTTTGTGTTCAGCGGACAAATTTGTATGAGCTTGACAACTCTTGTCAGAATGCCGAGCTTTTCGAGCATACGCGAAGCCTTGTATGCAGAGTCGCTTATGCGTCCGTAAGTTACTATAACAACGTCAGGCTTGCCTGCGCCCATAGCGGTAAGTTCGCCAAAATCGGAAAATGCACTTCTGTCATAGCCGGCTTCACTGCCTCTCGGATAACGTACTATTGCAGGAGTGTCGCCGTCAAAGGCTTTGTCAAAGCAGGTGCGCATTTCGGCATAGGTTTCGGGAGAATAGATTCTGATTCCCGGAATTGATGAAAAGAGGGAATAATCATACAGTCCCTGATGAGTTGCTCCGTCAGAGCCTACTATACCTGCTCTGTCAAGCGCTATAACGAGTGGCGCTTTCTGGAGGGCGGCATCGTGGGAGATCTGGTCATATACTCTTTGGGCAAAGGTGCTGTACACGGCAAAAACCGGTTTCATTCCTGCAAGTGTAAGTCCTGCGCTGAAGGTCGCGGCGTGCTCCTCCGATATTGCCGTGTCAAAGAATCTGTCCGGAAAACGTGTACAGAACTCGCGAAGGCCTGTCCCGTCTATCATCGCCGCAGTAACGGCGCATATACGCTCATCCTTCCCGGCAAGCTCGCACATATATTTTCCAAACTCTGACGAAAAATCATTTTTTTCAGATGAGACTATGCCCCGTTCTTTGTCAAACGAAGAAGTTGAATGATAAATTTCGGGATGCTTTTCGGCAAGCAGCTTGGCTTCCGCTAACTTGGCACGAACATTCCCCGAAAGGTATTCATCTGCCATGAGATACTTGGCTTTCACGCGGCCCTCTTGGTATTGGGGATTGAGAAAGATGACACCCGAAAGATCGGCATACAGTTCTTCCTCGCTCTTGCCGGTCAGTTCCGACATATATT
Source organism: Eubacteriales bacterium (assembly GCA_045590315.1). Taxonomy (GTDB): domain Bacteria; phylum Bacillota; class Clostridia; order Oscillospirales; family CAG-272; genus UBA4717. The sequence goes on along the minus strand of JAZNQU010000086.1, from coordinate 62 downwards.
CCATATCCACCTCGGCTTTCTCTCCGATGGAGAGTGCCAAGGCTTCGCTTGCCGTGTCCACC
>JAZNQU010000085.1:0-2138 GCA_045590315.1 Eubacteriales bacterium | reverse complement strand
AACCTTGGATTCGGGCTTTGAAATGCATACGTTGTCGCCCTGAAGCTTTGTCTGCGCATTCTTTTCTTCATCAAGAAGAATGCCGAAAAAGTCCATGTTGCGGCATGCATCGCGTCTGATCTCGGTACGGTTTTCGCCGATTCCTGCCGTGAACACGAGCGCGTCAAGTCCGTTCATCGCCGCAGAATACGCGCCGATATACTTTCTTATCTGATATGTCAGAATATCTATAGCAAGCTTTGCGTCAGAGTTTCCTGCCTCGATCGCCTCGCCGAGGTTACGGCAGTCGCTCGAAAGTCCGTCCGATACTCCGAGGAATCCGCACTGCTTGTTCATAAAGTTATTCATTTCATCGGGAGTCATGCCCTCTTTTGCCATTATAAACGGAACGATAGCAGGGTCGATAGAGCCGCAGCGTGAGCCCATTATAAAGCCGTCAAGAGGCGTAAAGCCCATGCTTGTGTCGATAACCTTGCCGCCCTTTATTGCCGATATTGACGAGCCGTTTCCGAGGTGGCAGGTAATAATCTTCGTGTCTTCCACAGGCTTATCAAGAAGCTTTATCATCTCGTGCGACACGTATCTGTGAGACGTGCCGTGGAAGCCGTAACGGCGGATGTGATACTTCTCGCACATATCCTTGGGAAGCGGATAAGTGTATGCTTCGGGAGGCATAGTTGAATGGAACGCCGTATCTATAACAAGCACCTGAGGCTTACCCGGCATCGCTTCCATACATCCGTGGATACCCATAAGGTGAGCCGCTGTATGAAGCGGTGCTATATCAAGGCAGCCCTCAAGCTTTTCAAGCACTCCGTCATCAACAAGCACGCTTTCCTTTAAGAATGCGCCTCCGTGGACTATTCTGTGTCCTACCGCTTCAATCTCGTCCATACTCTTTATAACACCAAGACTCGGTGAGCAGAGAGTTTCAACAAGTATCTCTGTGGCAACGGTATGGTTTTTCATTTCGATTTCCGCGCTGTACGCCTCGCGTCCCGGCACCTTATGCGTAATAGCTCCGCCGATACCGATTCTTTCGCATATGCCCTTTGCAAGAACGTCACCGCTCTTAGTATCGAAAAGCTGATATTTGAGCGACGAGCTTCCTGCGTTTACAACAAGAACTTTCATTGTTTTCCCTCCGAAATTATACATCATACGTAATCAAGTAAAAGTATACCATATATAAGCGTAAAAATCAAGCGCGTTTTACAAACAAAGGCAGGAGAATTCTCCTGCCTCATATCATTTACTTACATATACTCGCGGTACTCGCTTGCCTATAAGGCATAATACCTCATATCCGATAGTATCGGCAAGAGAAGCAAGGTTTTCGATCTGTTCGCGGTTTTCAAATATTACCGCCTCGTCGCCTGCAGATACGTCAACGCCCGTTACGTCGACCATACACTGGTCCATACATATGCGGCCGATGACCCTACAGCTTTTGCCACCTATCGTCACGCCAGCTCCCGTGTACGCTCTTATAAAGCCGTCGGCATAGCCTATGGGAAGCGTGGCAATCTTCATTTTTTTATCAGCAACGAACGTCGCACCGTAGCTTACCGCCTCGCCTGCTTCTATTTCGTGAACGTGCGCAACTCTTGCTTTAAGCGTCATTACCGTTTCAAAATCCGAGCCGTCAAATTCGCCTGACGGCATAAGACCGTACAAAATTATACCTGCGCGCACCGCGTCATATACGGGCGTGTCCTCTCTGAGTATTCCCGCGCTGTTGCATACGTGTCTGACACCGCAGTCGATACCCGATTTTTCAAGGTGATCAACAACGTATTCAAAGTGTTTTATCTGTGTTTTTGTCATATCGCTTGCCTTTTCATCGGCGCAGGCAAAATGAGTGAATATTCCCTCAAGCTTCAAATGCTCAAGAGATAAAACGTCCGAAACTTCTTTTGCCGCCACAGCACAGTCGCTTGCCATGAATCCGAGCCTGTTCATACCGGTATCAAGCTTAATATGTACACGCAGTTTTCCCGCACCTGTCTCTTCGCACGCCTGATTTAACATTTTTGCATACTCAAGCGAATAGACCGTCTGGATAAAATTATACTTTATAAGCAGATCGACGTCTTTTTCGTCTGTATATCCGAGTATAAGGATATGGGCCCCCGGAC
>JAZNQU010000084.1:0-20840 GCA_045590315.1 Eubacteriales bacterium | reverse complement strand
CCGAAGTGAAATATTTTGCCTTACGGTAAAATGTGAAATAATTCACCCCGTGAATTGTGAAATATTGCTCGCTTCACTCCCAATGTGAAATAAAATAAATCCCTCACGCGCCCCAGCGCATTTCACACGCGAACCGTCTTTCACGCACGAAGTGCATTTCACAAATCCCGCAAGGGATTTATTTCATTGAAAAACTCCATCTTGCTTGCAAGATGGAGTTTTTCTGGCTGCGGCACTAGGATTCGAACCTAGGAAATGACGGAGTCAGAGTCCGTTGCCTTACCGCTTGGCGATGCCGCATTAACGAAACTTATAATAACATATTTAGAGAAAAATGTCAATAGGAATTTTTAAAATTTTGAAAGTTTATTTCAAAACGGGTTTTGTCAGGGCAAAAAAAGCAGGTTTTGATGTCAATTATTTTTTGCCTGAAAACAATGTTTTATACATATTTTATAAAATTGGATAATAAAATTCGGCAAAAATGACGGCTAAGTTTTTCTTGCAAAACTGCTTGGTTGTGATATAATGTACATAACATTTGGGAAATATGCCCAAGGAGGAAATATTATGGGAAAGCTATTTTACGAAGAAGCTACAAGCGAGCTTATTAAAAAGTATAATGATGAAGCTACGGCACTTGTAGAGGAAATCAAAAATTCACCCACAAATGTTGAAGTAACAGGTACTAAGTACTACGTGTCTTCAAGCGGAGGCGATGACAATAATGACGGTCTTTCTCCCGAAAGTGCGTGGAAGAGTGTGCAGAAGGTAAACGGTTTTACCTTTAAGCACGGTGATGGTGTATTCTTCAAGCGCGGTGACGACTGGAGAATCAAGGACCCGCTTAACGTACGCTCGGGCATGACTGTATCAGCATACGGCGAGGGTAAAAAACCGAGATTTATCGGCTCTGTTGACGCTTCGGGCGCTGACAAGTGGGAAAAGACAGAGTATGAAAATATATGGAGATACACGGAAAAAATCGGCGGTTTTGAATATAACGTAGGTGCGATTATATTCGACGGCGGACGTGCGTGGGGTATCCACGTTTCTCCTATGGACGACGGCTGTCGTGTTGACAACGGTACAGTATACAACGGATTTGAAACCTATACGATAGAAAGAGGTCCGTTTGCAGGCGCAAAGGATTTACAGGGTAACCTCGAGTTTTATCACGAAATAGACCACGACCCGAGCGTTGATACACTCTATCTTTACTGCAGAGAGGGTAACCCCGGCGAAGTTTTTAAGTCCATTGAGCTTATTGACCGAGGAGAGCTTATCAATATTCTTGATGGTGACCCCAAGGATTGGAATAAAAATACATCAACCGATATTATGATTGACAATATCGATATGTATGCTGCCTGCTTCGGTGTCGGTTCTCATAATGTAAAGAATGTTACTGTACAGTACTGTACATTCAGATGGATGGGCGGTCCTATTCAGGGAATAAACATGTTCGGCAGAAACTTCTCCACACGTTACGGTAACGCGATTGAATCTTTCGGACATGCCGACGGCTTTATAATGAGATACAACTACGCAACTCAGGTATATGACTGTTGCTGGACGGCACAGCACACGGGAGCTGTAAGATTCAATAACGTTCAGATGTATAAGAACGTTGCAGACTTCTCAAACACGGGCCCTGAAGTATGGATAGGCTCGGGTGGAAGTGTAACAAACCTGCAGATACACGATAACTATAATCGTTATATGGGCTATGGCTGGTCGCATCAGCGCCCTGCAATAGAATCGCCTCACGATAAAAAAGGCTCGGGCTGGAACGGTGCGGGCGGTATATTCTACGGCGAGTACGTAACACACCTTGCGCCCGGTTCTGAATTCTATGGAAATGATGTTTACAACAACGTAAATATGTTTGCAGACTCAGGACTCAGCCAGGCGAGATTCGTACACCCCAAAACCTATAATTTCCACGACAATATATGCATACTTGAAGAGGGTAAAAGATTCGGTAAGTGGGCACCGTATGATGCGAAGGATAACATATGTATGCCCGACAATGCAAGGCAAGCGGAAATTATAGACGGCGAGGAATATCCGCCGTCAAGAATGTATATGTACAACAAGGAAGACCTTGAAGAACTTGCATCTTTCGGTATTGAGTCCGGTACAAAGTTCTACTTTACAAAGCCCGGCAGTCAGGGCAATCTGTTTGAATTATCGCTTCCCGACAGCGGATATATTTTGTAATTCATATAACCTGCATACACGGTAAATGTGTATGCAGGTTTCTGCTTTTTGGGGGTATCCAAACTCAAAGAAAAAATGCCCGTTTTTAAAGAAAAGTAGCCATACACCTATTGCTATTTGTTTTTTTATATGGTAATATGAAGGTACAATAAATATAAAGGAGGCGACTTTTTTGGGAAAGAAGCCGGTAATTTATGAGCTTGCAAGCGATGAGCTTGTGAAAAAGTACCTTGACGAGTCACAGGCGCTTGCTAAAGAGATAATCAATTCTCCCACAAACGTTGAAGTAAAGGGTACAAAGTACTATGTTTCTTCAAGCGAGGGTGACGACAACAATGACGGTCTTACACCTGAGAGCGCTTGGAAAAGCATCGACAAACTTAATAATACTAAATTTGCACCCGGCGACGGCGTATTTTTCAAGCGCGGCGATGAGTGGAGATATAAAGATCAGCTTAACGGTCAGAGCGGAGTTACATATTCTGCATACGGCGAAGGAGCAAAGCCGAGACTCAACGGCTCTGTTGACGCCTCAAGCCCCGATGACTGGGAAAAGACTGAATATGAAAACGTATGGCATTACACAAAGAAGACGGGCGGCTTTACATATAACGTAGGCTGTATCGTATTTGACGGCGGACGTGCATGGGGCGTTCTTGTAACTCCCGTAAAGAATGGTATGACTATTGACCGTGGTGTTGTATTCAATGGTCTTGAATATTATGAAAACCCCGTTGAGATGTTTAAGGGTCCTGCATCGCTCAAGTGTAATCTCGAATTCCATCACAGTATCGCTAACGAAGACCCGACAGTTGACGACCTCTGGCTTTACTGCAAGGACGGTAACCCCGGTGAAGTTTTTGATACTATTGATCTCGTAGACCGCGGTTCAACGATGTGGCTTGCACCCGATCCCGAAACGAAGTGGGCGAGCGATATAGTTGTCGACAACCTCGATTTCTACGGAGCTTGCTTCGGTGTTGCTTGCGGAAACGTAAGAAATACAGTCGTTCAGTATTGCACGTTCAGATGGATAGGCGGTCCCGTTCAGGGCGTATGGATGTTTGGCGGAGACACGTGGGTACGCTATGGTAACGCTATCGAATGCTTTGGTCGCTGCGACGGATTTATCATGAGATACAATTATGCAACTCACGTGTACGACTGTTGCTGGACTGCACAGCATACGGGCAAGGTTTCTTTTAACGACGTACAGATCTACAAGAACGTAGCCGATTTTTCAAATACAGGCCCTGAAGTATGGATAGGCGCCGGCGGAAGCATTACAAATCTTCAGGTTTACGATAACTATAACCGCTTTATGGGCTATGGCTGGTCGCATCAGCGCCCCACGTACCCTAACTACTTAAGCAAGAAGGAAAGCGGCTGGATAGGCGCGGGCGGTATCTTCTACGGTGCTAACGTAACACATGAATGGGAAGGCTCGGTATTTGAAAACAATGACGTTTACAATAACGTAAATCTTTTTGCAGGCTCGGGACTGAGCGAGGGAAGATTCATACATCCTAAAACCTACAACTTCCATGATAATATCTGTTTCCTTGAAGAAGGTAAGAGATTCGGAAAATGTTTTTCCGGAGGCAGGCTTTATATGTACAACAAAGATGACCTTACAGAGGTCGTTGAAAACGGTCTTGAAAAGGGTACGGACTTCTATTATACAAAGCCAAATCCCCTTGGCGATATGTACAAGCTTTGTTTGCCCGACTCTGAATATATGCTTTGATTATATTCTTACAGCAAATACGCACAGGCATAAGTCTGTGCGTATTTATTTTATACAAAACTTTAAAAAGTTTTTTAGTTACAATAACAGGCAAAATTTACTTGCAAAAATGCCGGTTGTGTGGTATCATTATTATGTACGGTTATGGTTGATACCATAAGTTACTTTAATATTCCCTTGAAGGAGGAAAAACATGAAAAGAATTTTATCAACATTATTGGCAGTATTGATGATAGCTTCATCAATCACAGCGTTTGCCACGGTCGGTGCGATAAGCACCACTCCCGCATATGACGAAACGTTAGGCGCGGTAGCTGTAGCATCGGGCGCGTTTATCGACAGCGCGGCAAAAATCACGGCACTTGCTGATCAGAATAACACAGACACACTTTTGGTTGTCTCAGATAAACAAAACACATTGTCTGTAAAAATCAGCGACAAAGCAGTCACTGCTCTTGCAGATAAGGGCATGAGCGTTAAGGCAACTCTTGCAGGCGGAAGTCTTGTTCTTAATAAATACTGCTTAAAGGAAATAAGCGAAAAGTCAAGCGTTGATTTTGAGCTTCTTATTGACACCGCAGACGGCTTTAAGGTAACATATAAGTGCGACGGCGCTCCTATTGTATTTGAAAGCGTACCGATGGCTTACGGCATATCAAGCGATCCGGCATACAACATTGTCAGCTCGGATAAGGGTAATATAGGTTTTTCATATATTGAAGCATTAGCATGGGGTTATGCGGTTAAAGAAGACCTTACAGCAAAGCTTGATACTGCTGCTGTTCCCGAATTTACCGACGTAAGTGAAGAATTCTGGGGACGTCCCAATATTGAATACGCAACGTCAAAGGGATATTTCAACGGAACAGGCAACGGTATGTTCACTCCCAACGGCGAAATGACGCGCGGCATGGTAGTTACCGTTCTTTCGCGTATAGACAGTGCTCCCGAAAAGGAAATTACATATACGTACACAGACGTAAACAAGAGCGCATGGTTTGCAAATGGCGTAAACTGGGCATATGAAAACGATATCGTAGACGGCGGCGACAAATTCAGACCTGACGACTCGATAACAAGACTTGAGCTTATGGATATGCTCTACAGATATGCACTTAAAGTGGGTGTTGAGGCTGATATCGAGGGCAAGTATCTCAACTTTATGGATGCTGATCTTATAACTGATGAGAACGATATAAAGGCTGCACTTTTCTGTACAGAAACAGGCATCGTTACAGGATACGGTTCGGGCGTAACGGTAAGACTCAGACCTGAGCGCGGCGCCACAAGAACTGAGGTTGCCACAATGATACAGAGATTTATGCGAAATGCGGTGCTTGGAGGCACAGTTATGGGTACAAACGGCAAATACGCTGACTTTATAACAGTCAGAAGCGATCTTAATAATCTTTACAATAAAATGAAAGAAAACTCTGCTGTAAGAGTAACATATCTCGGCGGTTCTGTAACGGTTGGTGCAGGCGCCACAAACGCAGAGGCGAATTCTTGGAGAGCGCTTACATATCAGTGGCTTCTTGCCAACTCCCCCAAAGCGGTAGTTCTTCAGAACAACGTGGCTATCGGCGGAACAGGCTCGCATCTCGGTGCTTTCAGAACACAGACAGACGTTATTGATGCAAATCCCGACCTTTTATTCGTCGAGTTTGCAGTTAACGACAGCTATTGCGGCACACACGCGGCAGGAAACTCCACGCTTTATTTTGAACAGATAGTAAGACAGGTAAGAGAAGCGCTTCCCGAATGCGAAATAATCGCAGTTTACGTTACCGATACATACGCGTCCTCTCTTGCTGACGCGGCTCTCGGTTCTGTAGCGAAGGCTCACGATGCGGTATGTGAAAAGTACGGCATTACGTCAATTAACGTAGGCGGAGCACTCTGGCGCGAAATCAAGCAGACCGGTGCAAATTGGAGCGACTATGTATCCGACGTAGTACACCCGGCAGACGCAGGCTACAGAATATACGCAGACGCTGTTATCGAATATTTAAGTGAATATCTTGCAGGTGAGCCTACATACACTTACTCTGAAACAGAAGCATACGGACTTCCCACAGACTATGCTGATAAGAGAAACGAAACGATGAAGCTTGAAGTTATACAGATGACAGACGAGTCTGTTTTCGACAGTATCAAGGGCTTTGAGTTTAATGATACATATTCTTCTTCCACAAAGCTTGCGGGTTCGATTTGTCCCGTTGACGCAGATAACGAGTTTACCATTACCTTTAAGGGAACGGGACTTGATCTTTATACCTCGGTAAGTGCGGAATATACTTTCGAGTATTCAATTGACGGCGGAGATTTCGTTCAGAAGAAAATGCTCAAGCATGACGCACCGTTCAAATTCCTTGACGGACTTGAGCCGGGCGAGCATACCTTTACATTCAGAAACCTCGGAGCTACCGCTCAGGGCGACGTAACTAACGCTATGACTATCAGAGCAATATTCATTCACGGCTTGAAGTAAGCTTATAAGTTAATATGCAACGGGTGCACCTGAGGGTGCGCCCGTTTGTCTCTTTTGTACAATACGGTATGCTTTTTTTCGTAAAGATTGCCATATTGATTTCGGTTGAATATTTGCTCTTACTGTGTTATAATATACTCATATTGGGAATAAATCCCTGAAGGAGGAAAAAATATTATGAAAAAGGTATTAGCACTTTTTCTTGCAGTGCTTTTCGTTTTAACACCTGTTGCTGTTTCTGCTGAAACAATATATGGTGACGTTGACGGAAATGGAAAAGTAACTTCTGCTGACGTAGCGACACTTGCAAGACACATCGCACAATGGACCGGTTATGAAACGGTTGACGAAACAATTGCCGACGTTAACGGCGACGGCTCCGTAACGCCTTTAGACAGCATTATTCTTACAAGACACTGGGCAGGCTGGAGCGCATATGCTACACTTCCTTATGCGGGAGAAGTAAAAGGAGTTCTTGATGAGAACATCACAGTCAGAAGTGACCTTAGTAATGTTTATAACAAGCTTACCACCGGTGAAGAAGTTGTTGTAACCTATCTTGGCGGTTCTGTAACATACGGTTTTGGTACAAGCACACCTGAGCAGACATCGTGGAGAGCACTTACTTACAACTGGCTCACCACAAACTTCCCGAATGCAAATCTGAAGCAGAATAACGTGGCTATCGGCGGAACAGGCTCGCACCTTGGTGCGTTCAGAACACAGGTAGACGTTATTGATAAGAACACAGACCTTCTTTTCGTTGAATTCTGTGTAAACGACAGCTATTGCGGCACTGCAAAGGAAGGCCTTGCAACCTTCTACTATGAGCAGATAGTACGTCAGGTAAGAGAAAATCTTCCCGAGTGTCAGATAATCTCCATATTTACAAGAGATTTTTATAGCGTTGCTACTAAGGGCAAAACATCTGTTGCAAGAATGCACGATGCTGTATGTGAAAAGTATGGTATTACTTCAATAGACGTTGGACACGAGCTTTCACAGGCTTTAGGCTACAGCAGTGCTGACTGGGATTTGTACTTTGACAACAATGACGTAGTACATCCCGCTGACGGAGGTTACAAGGTATATGGTGATCTTATCATCAAGTACTTAAGCGAATACCTTGCAAACGAGGACATTGTTTCAGAGTATTCAAATGAAATTGTAAATTATACAATGCCTGTCGGTTATGCTGATACCAGAAATGCTACAGCAAAGCTTGAAACAGTACAGCTCAAGACAAAAGACGTTCTTTACAGCTCAAAGGGAATTGGAGTAGATTCCTCAACTAAGCATAATGCATCCAATCTTACCGGTTATATTTATCCGACTTCAGCTGATAACGAGGTAGTATTCAAGTTTACGGGAACGGCAGTAGATTTGTTTGCAAATGCTCAGTATATCGAGTATTCTATTGACGGCGGTAGTGCTGTTACACAGCAAATCGTTTCCAGAGATGACGGCGTCTTCCCGCTTATAGACGGACTTAAACCCACAGAGCACACGCTCAAGATTAAGTTCTTAGGCAAGACCGGAACGGGAGATATATCAAGTTCTAATATGATAAAAGCATTCTTAGTAAGAGGAATAAAGGACTAATATAAAAAACCAAAAGGCACTCAGGAAACTGAGTGCCTTTTTATGTTTTGTTTTGTCATAGCCGCCTTCTTTTACTCATAAAGTTTAAGTAAAAGATTAAGGGTGTGATAAAATGAAAACAAGTGCAAGAGAGATATTCGTAGGCGGTATAGTTTTAAGCGCAAGTGCGCTTATTATGCGAACTGTAGGCGTTGCGTTCAACGTGTACGTTTCGGGAAAGATAGGCGCGGCAGGAATGGGTTTACTTACGCTTATTATGAGCGTGTATTCTCTTGCCGTGACCTTTGCCGTGTCGGGTATCTCGCTTGCTTCAACAAGACTTACGGCTGAAGCGGTCGGCTCGGGAAGAGAAGAGGACGTACGTGCGGCAATGAAGAGATGCCTTGTATATTCGCTTACATTCGGGTGCGCGACTTTGGTTATACTCTTTTTTTCTGCCGATTTTATTGCAATAAACTGGCTTGACGACGTGCGATGTGTGCGCTCAATAAGACTTTTTGCAATAAGTATGCCGTTTATTTCGATGTCATCGGCTATGCATGGATATTTTACCGCGCTCAGACGTGTAAACAAGTCGGCATCAGCTCAGTTTTTTGAACAGTTTATAAAAATAAGCGCAACGTCGGCTTTGCTTACACTTATAGCTCCACGCGGAATTGAGTACGCCTGTATGGCGGTTATCGGCGGCGGAACAGTTGCCGAAGTTTTGTCTTTTTTATACACGTTTGTGGTGTACAAATATGACCTGGCAAGAAATTTTGGGAATAAAAAATCTCATGTCACAGGACTTACCAAAAAGATGTGCCGAATCTCAATGCCCGTTGCCTTTTCGTCATATCTCAGAACAGGACTTGTAACTCTTGAGCATATGCTCATCCCTTACGGGCTGAAAAAATACGGCGCCACGGGCGAGCGCAGCCTTGAAACCTACGGTGTACTGCAGGGAATGGTGCTTCCGATAATACTTTTTCCGACGGCCTTTTTGTCATCGTTCAATCTCCTGCTTGTACCGGAGCTTGCAAAGGCGGCTGCAAAGGGCGAAAAGAGGCATATAAACTACATCGGTGAGAGATTTCTCCGCTTTACGATGATGTTTGCTATAGGTGTTTCGGCAGTTATGATATGCTTTTCTCACGAGCTCGGATTCGTTATATATAACAGCCACGAGGCATCCGATTTTATAAAAACAGTTGCGCCGCTTATACCTATAATGTACCTTGACAGCGCGGTCGACTCTATGCTTAAAGGACTTGATGAGCAGCTTTTCAATATGCGGATCAATATAATTGATGCCGCGTCAAGTGCTATGCTTGTTTATTTTCTCTGCCCGCGTATAGGTATAATGGGCTATATTGTTACGATATTTGCAAGCGAAATATTCAATCTTTCTTGCAGTATGGTAAGACTTATGAACGTGACGGGACTGAAAATTAAAGTTGTGGGATTTGTTATAAAACCGCTTGTATGCTCGTTTGCCGCGTGCACGCTTATAAAGCTTATGCTTGAAGCTGTGCGAGGTATTGCATATTCTTATATATCTCTTTTTGTGCATCTGTTTTTGGCGCTTGGTGTATACGTTTTGCTTTTGATGGCAACGTATACACTTGACTCTGACGACAGAGCTTGGATAAAGTCTCTTTTTAAAAAAGCAAAGAAATAATAGATGAAAAAAGACGGTTTTTGCCGCCTTTTTTCTTTGTGTTGAAAAAATCTGTTTACAAAAAATCAGTTTGGATATATAATATCATATAAGAACATACCGGAGGGGTTATATGAAAAAGAGTGTACTTAGAGAATATGCAAAACTTATAGCAAAAGTCGGCGCGGGAATAGTGCGTGGAGACGAGGTCATAATCCGCGCGGAGCTTGACCAGCCCGAGTTTGTAGCTATGCTTTGCGACGAGTGTTACAAAATAGGAGCGAAAAAGGTTGAAATAGATTGGACATACCAGGCGCTTACAAAGCTGCACGTGCGCCACAGAAGTGTTAAAGTGCTGTCAACAGTTGAAAAATGGGAGATAGAAAAGCTTGAACACCGTGCAACCAAGCTTCCCTGTATGATATATCTTTTAAGCGAGGACCCCGACGGTCTTCGCGGTATCAACAGAGAAAAGCAGGCTAAGGGTGAGGTGGCAAGATATAAGGTAATAAAGCCATTCCGCGACCGTATGGAAAACAGATACAAGTGGTGTATCGCGGCAGTACCGGGCAAAAAATGGGCGAAAAAAGTCTTCCCGGATCTTCCCGTCGGCCGCGCGGTTGAAAAATTATGGGAAGCGATACTTTACACTTCTCGCGCAGACACAAATCCCACAGAGGCGTGGCGCGAGCATAACGCTGACCTTGCATCAAAATGCAAGTACCTTAATTCAAAGAAAATCCGCACACTCGTATATAAGTCGTCAAACGGAACCGACCTTCGCGTCGGACTTATTCCCGAAGCACAGTTTCTCGGCGGCGGAGAATACACTCTTTCGGGAGAATTTTTCAATCCGAATATACCCAGCGAAGAGGTGTTCGTGACACCCAAGCGCGGCGAAGCGGAGGGGATAGTTTATTCAACCAAGCCGCTTTCATATAAGGGCGAGCTTATCGAGGACTTTTATGTAAAGTTCAAAGACGGAAAAGCCGTAGAGGTAGGAGCTAAAAAGAACGAGGAGCTTTTAAAAAAGCTCATATCAATGGACGAAGGGGCGGCATATCTTGGTGAGTGCGCGCTCGTACCGTACGATTCGCCGATAAGAAACTCGGGTATACTTTTCTATAATACGCTGTTTGTTGAAAACGCGGCGTGTCACCTTGCGTTTGGCGAGGGTTTTACTAACTGTATCGTGGATTATGACAAGTATACGCTTGATGAGTTAAGAAAGCTTGGCGTAAACGATTCTATGGTACACGAGGACTTCATGATAGGAAGCAAGGACCTTGATATTGTCGGCATATGCGAAGATAACAGCGAGATTCAGATATTCAAAAACGGAAACTGGGCGTTTTAATTAAAAGACCGAGCCACATAGTGACTCGGTCATCTTTTATTTACACAAGCTTTCTTATATCTTCAACTAAGGCGTCGACGTTTTCTTCTTTCGTTGCCCAGCTCGTGCAGATGCGCACAGCACTGTAGCCATCTTTCGGCTTGCTCCAGAAGCTGAAAGAATACTTCTCTGAAAGCTTTTTGAGAACTTCATCCTTGAATATCGGGAATTGCTGATTCGTGGGTGAGTCGAAAAGAAACTCTGTTTTCATATCAGCAAGCGCATACTTTATCTTCAGCGCAAGCTTCATCGCGTGCTCGGATATTTCAAAATAAAGTCCGTCTTCAAAGAGCGCTTCAAACTGTACTCCGAGAAGTCTGCCCTTGGCAAGCATACCGCCGTGGCGCTTTATCATATATCTGAAGTTTTCGCTTATCTTTTCATTTGTAAAAACAACAGCTTCGCCGAAAAGCGCGCCTACCTTTGTGCCGCCGATATAGAATACGTCGGCAAGGCGGGCAAGGTCGGGAAGGAATACGTCGTTGTTCTCCGACTTTAAACCGTAGCCGCATCTTGCTCCGTCAATAAACAGATAAAGTCCCGTTTCATCGCACACCTGTCTTATTGCTTCAAGCTCGCTTTTGGAGTATAGCGTGCCGCTTTCGGTAGGCTGTGAAATGTACACAAGAGCAGGCTTTACCATGTGCTCGTGAGTTGAGTCGGTGATATGTGCCGTGTACGCGTCCATTATCTGCGCGGCAGTAATCTTGCCGTCATCGCTCTCTAAAGGCAGGACCTTGTGTCCCGTTGCTTCGATAGCACCCGTTTCATGAACGTTTATGTGACCGCTGACGGGTGAGAGCACGCCCTCGTAGGGCTTGAGTATTGATGCGATGATCGTTGTGTTTGCCTGCGTTCCGCCAACTAAAAACTGAACGTAAGCGTCAGGCGCGTCGCACGCTTTCTTTATAAGCTCACGCGCTCTTTCACAGTGGGGGTCGACTCCGTATCCTGCAGTCTGCTCAAAATTCGTTTCGGTAAGCTTTTCAAGAATTTTCGGGTGAGCACCCTCAAGATAATCTGATTCAAATCGTATCATATGTTTATCCCTTTATCTGAGTTGCAACAAGGCTTTCGCCGCAATATATTTTTCTGAGCTTCGGCTTTTCGATTTTTCCGGTAGGATTACGCGGTATGTCTGCAAAAATTATTTTGTGAGGTCTCTTGTATCTGGGAAGAGCCTTGCAGAATTCGCCGATTTCTTCTTCCGTGGCGCTCATTCCGGGCTTTATTTCGATAATAGCCGCCGCAATTTCGCCAAGTCTCTGGTCGGGAAGACCGATAACAGCAACGTCCTTTATCTTATCGTGCGCTCTGAGGAAATCCTCTATCTGTACGGGGTAGAGGTTTTCGCCGCCGCTTATAATAACGTCTTTTTTGCGGTCAACAAGGTAAATGAAGCCGTCTTCATCGCGCATAGCCATATCACCAGTATAGAGCCAGCCGTTATCAAGTACTTCTTTTGTTGCCTTTTCGTCTTTGTAGTAGCAAGTCATAACGCCGGGACCGTATACCGCAAGCTCACCGACATCGCCGTCTGCAACTTCATTTCTGTTTTCGTCAACTATCTTAACCTGCCAGCCGTAGCCGGGAACACCTATAGCGCCGACCTTGTGTGTGTTTTCAATACCGAGATGTACGCAACCGGGTCCGATAGATTCACTCAGACCATAGTTAGTGTCATAATCGTGGTGAGGGAAGATAGCCTTCCAACGCTTTATAAGACTCGGCGGTACGGGCTGAGCGCCTATATGCATAAGTCTCCACTGTGAGAGCTCGTGCTCTGATACGTTTATCTCGCCGCGGTCAATAGCGTCAAGAATATCCTGCGCCCACGGCACTAAAAGCCATACAATCGAGCATTTTTCACGAGATACCGTTTCGATTATTGATTGCGGCTTTACGCCCTTTAAAAGTATAGCCTTGCTTCCCGAAACGAGACTGCCGAACCAGTGCATTTTCGCGCCTGTGTGATAAAGCGGAGGTATGCACAAAAATACGTCGTCATGAGTCTGTCCGTGATGCTTCTGCTCGGTGATTGCCGCGTGCATAAGGCTTTCGTGATTATGTAAAATAGCTTTAGGAAAGCCTGTTGTTCCCGATGAAAAGTAAATAGCGGCGTCGTCTGCGTCGCAAAGTTCTACGTTTGGCTTTGCACTTGAGAAATTTGCCGAAAGATGCAGATAGTTTTCAGCAAAAGACGGACAGCTGTCGCCAACGAAAAAGAGAAGCTTTACGCGGTCAATTTTATCGCATATCTCTTCAACTCTGCCAATAAACTCAGCGCCGAATATAAGCACGTCTGCATCAGCAAGCTCAAGGCAGTATTTTATTTCATCAGAAGTGTATCTGTAATTAAGCGGTACTGCAAGCGCGCCCGATTTAAGCACACCAAAGTATATGGGAAGCCATTCAAGGCTGTTCATTAAAAGGATTGCTACCTTATCGCCCTTTTTGATACCGCGGCTCATAAGAAGATTAGCGCATCTGTTAGCCTTTTCTTCGAAAACGCTCCAGGTGATCTCGCGACGATAAGATTCGGAATACCCTGATTCTATAAGCTCGTATTCCTTCCATGTCACGCGTCTTTTTTCCTTGATTTCGGGATTGATTTCTATAAGCGCAGTTTCATTTGGATAGCTATGCGCATTATGTTCAAGATAATTTGTAATCGGCATATATTTTATCGTCCTTACGCAAATAATAATACATAAATAATTATACAATAGTATGCAAGTTATGTCAACCTATAAACTGTAAAAGTCGGTAAAATCTTGCTAATTTAAATCAAACTCTTTGCCGTCAAGCAGTGCGCGGGAAAGTTTGTCGCCCATATAGCAAAGCTTGAGGGAGAAGAATTTATCTCTTGTATCGAGAAGTTTTAAAAAAATACGGTCGCCATCCCATAAGGAAAGAGTGTAAAGCCTTTCTTTGTCTATCCATTCAAGCTTTCCTTCGTCGCATTCTTTTATTTCTCCCGAGTATTCGTCTGAAGTGAAAAGATGCATATACTCCGTGCCGTATTTGTCGCTTACAAATGTAACGATTCCGCGGTAAGCGTACGAAGTAAGGCTGAGCCCCGTTTCTTCAAGCACTTCACGGCAAACACAGTCTTCAGGACTTTCGCCCTCTTCGAATTTGCCTCCGATACCTATCCATTTTCCGGCGTTTTCATCGTCTTTTTTGGAATTTCTGTAAAGCATAAGATATTTGCCGTCTTTTTCAATATAGCAAAGCGATGAGATTTTCATATGTCCGATAAAGCCTTTCTTAGATTTATATGTGTTTTACACTCATATTCTATCATAATCGGGTGTAATTATCAATATCGGGCAAAAAATGCACTTGATGTTTTATCGTTTTCATGCTACAATATAAGTGTTGAATGAGATCTGATTTCAGCAAATAGAATAAAAGGAGATGATACTTTGTCAAATATTATATGGCTTATCCTTGCCGTAGTGTTTGCCGTACTTGAAGGAGCTACTGTAAGCCTCGTATGTATCTGGTTTTCAGGCGGCGCACTCGTTGCCTGGCTCGGCGCTCTTTTAGGGCTCGGCGTATGGTGGCAGATAGCGCTTTTTATAGTCGTTGCGGCGGCGCTCCTGTTTTTCACCAGACCTGCAGTAAAAAAGCTGCTTAAAGGCCGTGATACGGCAACAAATCTTGACCGTGTTATAGGCAAAAGCGTTGTTATCAGCGAAAAAGTGGATAATCTCGCTCAAACGGGGAAATGTGTTATTAACGGAGTATCGTGGAGCGTGCGCTCAAGTGACGGTGAGCCTATAGAAGCAGGCGAAACGGTTACCGTTGAGCGTATTGAAGGCGTTCATCTCGTGGTGAAGAAATAAATACATAACTGTGCCCATAAGGGCAGAAAGGGACTATTATGGAAATAGCAATTTTAATTGTACTCGTTCTTATCGTAATTGCGGCTAATATCAAGGTCGTACCGCAGGCTCATGCGTTTATAGTTGAACGCTTTGGTGCGTACAATGCAACATGGAATGTCGGTATCCACGTAATGATACCTTTTATAGACAAGATAGCAAGCAAGGTAAATTTGAAGGAGCACGTTGTTGACTTCGCTCCCCAGCCCGTTATCACAAAGGATAACGTAACCATGCATATCGACACGGTAGTTTACTACCAGATAACAGACCCCAAGCTTTTCTGCTACGGTGTTGAAAGACCTATGATGGCGATAGAAAACCTCACAGCCACAACACTTCGTAACATCATCGGTGATTTGGAGCTTGACGAAACGCTCACATCCCGTGATACTGTAAACACCAAAATGAGAGCTATACTTGATGAGGCTACAGACCCGTGGGGTATCAAGATCAACCGTGTTGAGCTTAAGAACATTATTCCTCCGTCCGAGATACAGGACGCGATGGAAAAGCAGATGAAGGCAGAACGCGAAAGACGTGAGTCGATCCTCAAGGCAGAGGGTGAAAAGAAGTCTGCTATCCTTATCGCTGAAGGTGAAAAGGAAGCGGCAATACTCAGAGCAGACGCTAAAAAGGAAGCAGCTATACGAGAAGCGGAAGGTCAGGCGCAGGGTATTCTTGCTGTCCAGACGGCTATCGCCGAGGGTATCAAGAGAATCAACGAATCAGCTCCCGGTGAGGGATATCTTACAATCAAGGCTCTTGAAAGCTTTGAAAAGGCGGCAGACGGCAAGGCTACGAAGATAATCATTCCCTCTGAAATACAGGGTATCGCAGGACTTGTTTCAAGCCTTAAAGAAGTGACTGACGATAAAGATGCGAAGTAAATAAGCACAAGAAGGGCGGAGCATAAGCTTCGCCCTTTGCTTTTGTTCATAAATTATATCATTTTCGTTCACAAATTTGCTCTATGAATTATTTTATAATTTTGGTAAAATCTATATGTTAGAGTGCCATATTTTTTGGTGACGTTTTAAATACCTTAGCAAAGAGCAGAGAAGCTTTCTTTGCAAAGTAAGGATGGAATTTTATGAAAAGAGATCTTGTAAAAAGCATTTATGCCGACACTGCGGCGTTTGCAGGCAAAGAGGTAGTACTCGGCGGTTGGGCAAGAAGCGTGCGTGACAGCAAAGCATTCGGCTTTATTGACCTTTATGACGGAAGCTGCTTCAAGTGCGTGCAGGTAGTTTTTGAAAGAGAAAAAATCGATAACTACGATGAGATTGCAAAGCTTAACGTAGGCTCTGCAGTTGTTGTAACGGGTATAGTTGAACTCACACCCGAAATGAAGCAGCCCTTTGAAATAAAGGCGACAAAAGTTGAAGTAGAGGGACACTCAACTCCCGACTATCCGCTTCAGAAGAAGCGCCACACGGTAGAATATCTCCGTGAGCAGGCGTATCTCAGACCGAGAACAAATCTGTTTTCGGCAGTATTCAGAGTGCGCAGCGAGGTGGCGTACGCTATTCACAGCTTCTTTAATCAGCGCGGATTTGTTTACGTTCATACTCCCCTTATCACAGGCTCTGACTGCGAGGGTGCAGGAGAAATGTTCAGAGTAACGACGCTTGATCTTGAAAATCCCCCGAGAACCGAGGACGGTAAGATAGATTTCTCCAAGGACTTCTTCGGAAAGAGCGCAAACCTTACAGTATCAGGTCAGCTTGAGGGCGAGACCTATGCTATGGCATTCGGTAATATTTACACATTCGGTCCGACATTCAGAGCAGAAAACTCGAATACCGCAAGACACGCGGCTGAGTTCTGGATGATAGAGGCTGAAATGGCATTTGCCGACCTTAACGACAATATGCAGCTTGCGTGGGATATGATAAAGTATATTATAAACCACGTTCTTGATAAATGCGCACAGGAGCTTGAATTCTTCAATAGCTTTGTTGATAAGACTCTCCTTGAAAGACTTAATGCGCTTGCACAGAGCGATTATGAAAAGGTAACTTATACAGACGCTATCGAGCTTCTCAAAAAGAGCGGCGCTGACTTCAAGTATCCCGTTGAATGGGGATGCGACCTGCAGACAGAGCACGAAAGATACCTCACAGAGCAGATATTCAAGAAGCCTGTGTTCGTAATCGACTATCCGAAGGAAATAAAGTCCTTCTATATGAGACTCAACGACGACAACAAGACAGTTGCAGCTATGGACTTGCTTGTACCCGGCGTTGGTGAGATAATCGGCGGAAGCCAGAGAGAAGAGCGTCTTGAAATACTTCAGGCAAGAATGGCAGAGCTCGGACTTAATGAAGAGGACTATTGGTGGTATCTCAATCTCCGTAAGTACGGCGGAACAAAGCACGCAGGCTACGGTCTTGGCTTTGAGCGTATCATTATGTACCTCACAGGTGTGTCCAACATCCGTGACGTAATACCGTACCCCAGAACAGTAGGAAACGCAGAATATTAAAAAGAAACCCGAAGCGAATTTTCGCTTCGGGTTTTATGCTTTTTTAGTTTTTAAGACTATGTATCGGCGCAGGTATACGTCCGCCGCGTGCGATGAATTTCGCAGGCGAATAGTTGTTAACCTTAATTACGGGGGCGTGACCTAAAAGTCCGCCGTAGTCAACAACGTCGCCGACGTCCATGCCGTATGCAGGGATAACTCTTACCGCAGTCGTCTTTGTATTGGCAACACCGATCGAAATTTCATCGGCGATGATACCGCTTATAACGTCCTCGCTCGTGTCGCCGGGGATTACTATCATATCAAGACCGACAGAGCATACCGCCGTCATCGCCTCAAGCTTTTCAATCGAGAGCGAGCCGCAGGTTACCGCGTCTATCATGCCCTGGTCCTCGGATACGGGAATAAACGCGCCTGAAAGTCCGCCGACGCTTGAAGAAGCCATTACGCCGCCCTTCTTTACTGCATCGTTTAAAAGGGCCAGAGCTGCAGTAGTGCCGCAGGCACCGCAGGATTCAAGTCCCATTTCTTCAAGAATATGCGCAACAGAGTCGCCGATCGCGGGGGTAGGCGCAAGCGAGAGGTCAACTATACCAAATGGTACGCCGAGTCTCTTTGAAGCTTCAAGAGCAACGAGCTGACCAACGCGCGTTATCTTGAACGCGGTCTTTTTTATAGTTTCGGCGAGTGTCTGGAAATCGCAGTCACCGGCGCGCTTGATAGCGCTTGATACAACGCCGGGACCCGATACGCCGACGCTGAGTACAACATCACCTTCGCCGACACCGTGGAACGCACCTGCCATAAAGGGATTGTCCTCGGGTGCATTTGCAAACACAACGAATTTTGCACATCCGATAGAGCCGTTATCACGCGTGAGATAAGCGGCACGCTTGACTATCTTGCCCATTCTTGCAACGGCGTCCATATTTATGCCGGCTTTTGTGGTAGCAACGTTAACAGACGAGCAAACGAGCTTTGTTTCTGCAAGTGCTTCGGGAATGACCGAGAGAAGCGTGTCGTCAGCCTTTGTCATACCCTTGTGTACGAGTGCGCCGAAGCCGCCGATAAAGTTTATGCCGAGAGTATCTGCCGCGCGGTCGAGAGTTTTTGCAACGTTTATAAAGCCCTCGGGCGAGAGGTGTCCGCCTATAAGCGAAATGGGTGTTACGGCAACTCTTTTATTGATTATCGGAATACCGTATTCCTTTTCTATATTTTCACCTGTCTTAACAAGGTCGCGTGCGCAGGTGGTTATTTTGTTGTAAATATTCTCGCAAAGGCGCTTTTCGTCCGAGTCAGCGCAGTCGAGAAGAGAAATACCCATCGTCGTTGTTCTGATATCGAGGTTTTCCTCGTGTATCATACTTATGGTTTCAAGAATATCTTTTGTGTTTAACATATATGTATCTCCGCTTTTAACAAATCAGATGCGGTGCATCGAGTTGAAAATATCTTCGTGCATTGTCTGGATAACAAGCCCCTTGTTAGTGCCGTGCTCTTTCATTTTGTCAACAAATTCTGTAAAGGGCATTTTAAGGTCTGTAATATCAACAAGCATTATCATTGCGAAATAATCGCGCATAACGCTTTGGGATATATCTACTATATTAGCTCCGAACTCAGAGCAAAGTGCCGATACGTCGGCGATAATACCGAGCGTGTCCTTACCTGTTACCGTTATAACTGCTTTCATTGTCTTTTTCCTTTCGTATTGCAGAATTATACATTGATTATACAACACTTGACAAGATATTTCAAGAACAAACTCCAAAAACGAAGCAATTTTTGCAAATTTTTATAAAAAACTTGTAATAATGTCTGAGGTATGCTACAATGTATGTGACCTATAAACAAGGGGGAGAAAAGCATGAACGAGTATGCAAATTATTTTGAGTATTGCGTTGAAGCTAAAAGCGAGGGCACGCTCAGAGTCAAAAGAATTCTTCTGATACTTGCCTATATACTTGTCCCCGTGGCGTTTTTTACGCTTCTTTGTTTCTTAAAGCTTTACGTACTCGGCTGTTTTATAGTTCTATTTACCGCGATACTCTGTTTTTTCACCTGGCGGTACGTTCAGATAGAGTACGAATACATAGTAGTCAAGGGTGAGATGTCCTTTTCAAAAATATTCGGCAGACAGTCAAGACGCGAATTTTTGAAAGTCAGAATACAGGATATGTCGCTTCTTGCACCGTATAAAGATGAATATAAGGCGCGTGCCGACGCGGCAGAAAAGAAATACTTTGCAGTATCCTCTATGAAATCACCCGATATTTACGTTGGTATTTTCAAAGAGGGAAAAAGCCGTGAAAATTCGGTGATATTTTTCGAAGCCACGTCAAAATTTGTAAAGCTTGCAAAGTTTTACAACAGCGCTGTCACGGTAGATAATCCCGAGCTTCGTTATTGACACTAACCGGTATTGTCATAATGAGTGAGTGCTCCAAATAAAATTATATAAGTGAAATTTTGTTTGGAGGCCGTGATGAAAAAAACTGTACTTTGCGTATTTATAATAATTTGTCTTGTTATGACGATGTGCATATCCTGTCAAAAAGGACTTGATACGGGTAAAATGTTAGCCTATCAAGAGGGAGAACCCACGTTCGATATAGTTTTTTCGCTCGGTGAGTACAAATACCCGATGCATATAAGCTTATCGCAGAAAAACGACAGCTTTGTCAGAGACGGCAAGGCTGTGCTCTCAGGCGGTGTTCTTGAGGGCGTTTGCTTTGAAATGAAAGACGGCGAGCTTAAAATGCTTGTCGGCGATCTTGAATATGTGATAAGCGAAAAAGACTCGTCGCCGCTTTACGCGCTTTTTGCCGCTTTTGCAATAAATGAGGATGATTTTGTGGGCGTTACGGGCAAAGAGGGTATTGGAGAACTTGAGGCAAGATTTAACGGCAAATTTAATTTTATGCTTACTATGAATGAAAGAGACTTTGCACCCATAAAAGTTGCGGCAGAGACCGATTCGGGTATTTGCACGATTACTTTTGAAAATACAAAAACAAGTGAAAAGGCAGAAGAAGATGGAGAACATAATTGACGTTTTAAACGGCGAGCTTGCAGGAAGACGCCACAAGGTCTGGACTGAAATAAACCTTGGTGCGCTTACACGCAACTACAACAGAATAAAAAAGCTTGTCGGTGATAAAAACGTCAACGCTGAGGTAATTCCCGTAATAAAAGCGGACGCTTACGGTCACGGTGCGGCTATGTCTATCATGGCGCTTGCACAGTGTGGAGCAAAAACTTTTGCAGTCTCGGCAGTTTCAGAAGCACTTGAGCTTGCGCGTGAATGCGGTATTTCCGTTCTCTCAACGGAGCATACCCTGTACAATGCAAGCGGAATCCT
>JAZNQU010000083.1:0-8479 GCA_045590315.1 Eubacteriales bacterium | reverse complement strand
GTGAAGTGGACACCGAGCTTACCGCGTTTTATAAATCCAAGCTTTCAAGTGCTGCCCGGATTTTGCCTGAGAGCGCAACACCGAAAAAAAGCCGCCGTTACATTAAAGCCTATTCTTCGGCGGTATCAGTAGCCGATACGGTTGCAATTGCAAGAATGTTTCTTGAAAAGGCGAACACCGACGAAAGCTTAAGCGGCGCACAGCTGTTTGAAAATGAAAGCGGCGCGGCGCTCCCGGATGATTTGAAAATAGTCTACCGGAAGGCGAGAGGTGCTGATATTGCCTTTGAAAAATTCGCCTCGCTCATACACGATGCCGCGGCAATTTACAGGGATACTTTTCCCGGCGTATGCGACGCAGTAGCGCTTGGAGATGCTCATATGTGCATACTTCCGTATGAAAACAGCGACGACGGAAAGCTCAACAGCTTCTACAGACTTATAGAAAGCTATGACCTCAAAATAGCCGCTTCCTGCAGTGTGAAATCACTCGGGCGGGAGGACAGAACACGCTATCTTTTGCTCTCAAACAGCTTGACAGGTCTCTCGGCGATGTCGGGCGTAACCGATTTCGAGTTTTTGCTATCCGACAGGGCAGATGCCTCTCTGACACGTGCAATGACGGCGGCGCATCTGTTGGGACTTGACGTGCGAAGCATTGATACGGTTGTCACAGAAAATGATCTGACGGTTTTTGACGTCCGTGTAACAGCAAATGCAAAGGCGCTTGACGAATATATTATTTATCTAAAGCTTGAACAGCTTGATTTTTCACCGCTCGGGCTGTTTGCTCAAATAGATTGAGGAGTTTGATAGTGACTATGAAAAAAACGATAACATACAAAACAAAAGGAACCTGCTCCCGTGCAATTGAAATTGATGTTGATGGAGAGATAGTTGAAAGTGTAAAATTTATAGGCGGATGTGACGGAAACACACACGGTATAGCAAGTCTTGTTCGTGGTATGAATATACATGATGTGATAGAAAGACTTGAGGGGATAAAGTGCGGTTTCAAAAACACCTCCTGCCCCGATCAGCTTGCATGTGCTCTCAAAGCAGAGCTTAATGGATAAATACCCAGAAAGGATATGACACAAATGAACAAAAGCTATCTTGAAAATTACAGGCGTTGGATTGAAAACGATAATCTTGATCCTGAAATGAAGAGTGATCTTGCGAGTGTTGCGGGTAATGATGACGAAATCAAGTACCGTTTTTCAAAGCGCCTTGACTTTGGTACTGCCGGACTCCGCGGTACGATGAAGGCAGGACTCAATGCAATGAATATATACACAGTTGCGCAGGCAACGCAGGGCTTTGCGGACCTTATAAAAAAGGTGTGCGGAATACAAAGACCTGTTGTGGTCGCGTGCGACTCGCGTAACAATTCCGAGCTTTTTGCCAAAACGACAGCACGTGTGTTTGCGGCAAACGGACTTAAAACATACATTTTCGACGAGCTTCGTCCGACTCCCGTTCTTTCTTTTGCGGTACGCGAGCTGTCGTGTATAGCGGGTGTAAATATAACCGCGTCTCACAATCCGAAGGAGTATAACGGATATAAGGCTTATTGGGAGGACGGCGCACAGCTTCCGCCCGACCACGCGCAGACTGTTTCGGAGTTTATCGACAGAACGGACATTTTCGACGGACCGAAATTCGTTGACTTCGATGAAGCGGTAAAAGAGGGCAAAATTATAGTTTTAGGCCGCGATTTTGATGAAAAGTATATTGAAAACGTGCTCGCTGAAGCGGTATATCCCGACGCTGTCAAGGCTGTTTGTGACGATTTCGGCGTAGTGTACACGCCATTGTGCGGTACAGGCTACAGACTTGTGCCCGAGGTGCTTTCGCGCGCAGGATTTAAGAAGATATATACCGTCGAAAGACAGATGAAGCCCGACGGCAATTTCAAAGACATCAGATTCCCGAATCCCGAATTTCCCGAGGTTTTTGAAGAGGGAATTGAGATAGCAGAGAAAGAGGGCAGCGACCTTATAATCGCAACCGACCCCGATGCTGACCGTGTAGGTATAATGATAAGAGGTGCCGACGGTAAATTCAATACTATCACAGGTAACCAGGTCGGCGCACTTTTAATAGAGTATCTTGCCACGGCATATGAAGAAACAAACACTATGCCCGAAAATCCTTATGTTGTCAAGACTATCGTTACGACAGAGCTTGCAGCCAAGATTTGCGAAGCTCACGGTATAAGAATATTCAACGTTCTGACGGGCTTTAAATTTATAGGCGAAGTAATAAAGAAGCTTGAAGTAACAGGGCACGACAACTATGTTCTCGGCTTTGAAGAAAGCTACGGCTACCTAAAGGGCACGTATGCGCGTGACAAGGACGCTGTTGTTGCAACAATGCTTATTGCCGAAATGGCGGCGTACTATCGCGGCAAGGGTATGACTCTCTCCGATGCGCTTGATAAGCTTTATGAGCGATACGGATATTATATGGAAGCGTCAAAGAGCATATATATGGACGGACTTGACGGAGTCGAGCGTATGAAAGAGCTTATGGATTTGTTAAGAAATGAGCCTCCGACAGAAATATGTGGTTACGAAGTAGTCGAGTTCAGAGATTACCTCAGCGATACAGTCAAGAAAAAGGGAAGTGACAAAACAGAGTCAACAGGACTTCCGTCTTCAAACGTACTTTACTTTATTCTTGATAACGGTGACCGTCTTGTAATAAGGCCTTCTGGTACTGAGCCGAAAGTAAAAGTATATCTGTTAGCCTGCGGCAACACTTATGAAGAAACACAGGCAAAGCTTGCGCAGTATAAGGACTATACAAAGACTTGGGTACGTTAAGTTTACTTGAAAAGAGATATAACTATGAATTTTGAAAACCTGAAAGAAACGACTGTAAGCTCCAAGGAGCTTTTTCGCGGAGTTGTTGCGAACCTCTTTATAGATGAAGTTGAGTTGCCTGATGGCTCTCACTCTACTCGTGAATATTTAAAGCATAACGGCGCAGTTGCGGTAATCCCGATAGATGAAGAAGGCAACGTTTATCTTGTCAATCAGTATCGCTATCCGTTCTCGCGTGTGCTGACAGAAATACCTGCAGGCAAACTTGATACGCCCGACGAGGATCATTTTGAGGCGGCAATGCGTGAGTTGAGAGAAGAAACGGGCTTTACAAGCGAAAAGGTCACCTATCTTGGTGAGTTTATCGGAAGTGCCGCAATAATCGGCGAGACTATATACGTGTATCTTGCCGAAGAGCTCAAGGCAGGAAAACAGGAGCTTGACCGCGATGAGTTTTTGAACGTTATAAAAATGCCTCTTGACACACTTGTCAAGAAGATAATGGACGGAGAAATCACCGATGGCAAAACGGTATACGCCGCGCTCAAGGTCGATAAGCTGAGAAATGAAAAGTAAATCCTTGAAAAGCGTCAGAGCTTTTTATCTGTGCGGATTTATATCGGCGATCATTTGTTTTGTGATTCTGATGCCGAAAGGCTCAAAGATGCTCATGAATACGGTGAGTCTGCCGCTTGAAGCAGAGCTTTTTTCGCAAACCTGTACTAAGATAGAACCGCAAAGCGTATCACTCTGGCTTGATGACGAGCTATATTCTAAAAACGCATATCTTTGCTCTGCAGATACGCGTAGTGTTATTGCCGAAAAAGCGAGCGATATAAAGGTAAGCCCCGCGTCGCTCACCAAAATTATGACGGCTATAGTTATACTTGAAAATTCTGATGATCTTGATGTGCCTGTAACGGTGTCGCCGGGCATTTATAACAAGCTTTACGCCGAGGGAGCCGCAATGGCAGGCTTTTTGCCCGGAGAAGTTGTAACGCTTCGTGATCTCTTGTACGGAATAATGCTGCCCTCAGGTGCCGAAGCGGCGGCAGCTGCAGCAGAATACGTTGCGGGAAGTGATGCTAAGCTTGTTGAAATGATGAACGCAAAAGCTTTTGAAATGGGGCTTTCCAATACTCATTTTGAAAATATCTACGGTTTTGACGACGATAAGCATTACTCAAATGCAAGTGAGGTAGCGCAGATACTTATGTACGCTATCGAAAACGAAACTTTTTGTGAAATAGTTCAAAATGAAAGCTATACGGTAGCGCCTACAAACAAGCATCCGGACGGATTCACGATGAAAAGCTCGGTGTTTGCCAAAATCGGTAACAAGGCTCCGCGCGAGGCGGATATTCTCGGCGGCAAAACGGGATTTACCTATGGAGCAGGGCTATGCCTTGCGACATACGCCGAAAACGACGGCGAAACCTACGTTGCGGTCGTAATGGGCGTTGAGGGCAATCACAGGACAGAGCAGTATCAGGTGGATGATACTATATATTTGTACGATTTGTTATAAGAAAAGCTTCCTTGAAAAGGGAGCTTTTTTGCTGTCAAAATCAGCTCTTGCGTCATAAACTGTAGCAGACGGAGAATACTCCGCCATTCTTATATGATCGGTAAATCCGATATGGAGAACAGTATGACTATTGCAGATTACAGTAAAAATTCTTATTTTGCCGCCGCCAATTCGCGTGACGGCTTTGTTTCATTTTTTGATGATATTTTTTCGCAAAAAGAGCTTGATTTTCTATACATAATCAAGGGCGGCAGCGGAAGCGGCAAAAGCAGACTTATGAGAGAAATCGCCGCGTTTGCACAAGAGCGCGGTGAGAGTGTTGAATACTTCTATTGTTCCGCAGATCCGAGAAGCCTTGACGGGATAATATTAACAGAAAGAAAAATCGGTATAATCGACGGAACGGCACCCCACGTTTGCGAACCTCGCCTGCCCGGATGCTTTGACGAAATTTTAAATCTCGGTGCTTTCTGGGACAGCCGTATACTTAAGACTCACCGTGATAAAATCAGAGAGCTGTGCGCCGAAAAAAGCAGACTATACTCGTGCGCGTACTCGTATCTTTGTGTTGCAGGCAAGCTTGCCTCGATGTGCGACAGCCTTGTTTCACCGTATGTGAAAAGCGAAAAGCTTGCAAAATGGGCACAAAGATTCTGTATGCGATACGCACCGTCAGATACTTATGTGGAAAAAACGAGACTTACCTCAGGGATAAGCAGTGCCGGCAGGACTTGCCTTGACAGCTTTTATTTATCCGCAGACAAACATTTTATAGTATCAGACTCTGTTCATATAGCACCTCTTGTATTTGACGCTCTTAAAAATGCCGCAAGCTTAAAGGGCATAAGCATGTGCGTTTCCTATGACCCTCTTGATACGAAAAAAATAAACGCGCTTTATTTCACAGACCATAAAATTTCAATAACTTTGGCTGATGAAAAGAGAGGGATGACGCAAGACACGCTTATAAATACAGAACGCTTTTTTGAACGTGAATCGTACAAAAATATTCGTCAGAAAGTCCGTTTTATGAGTAAGTGTTCAAGCGTAATGTGCGACTCGGCAATTGAGGTGATGAAAGAAATAAGCAAGCTTCATGCGAGTGTGGAAGATATATATATTTCTGCTATGAATTTTGAAGGAAAAGAAGCGTATACAAAGGCTTTGGCAGACAGGATCTTTAATAAGTGATAAGTGAGTTCTTTCAAGAAGTAATATCAAAAATTACATCTGCCGCATCCGAAAAAGTGGTGCGGCAGCTCTTTTTTGTAAAAATCAGCTTGATTTCGCCCTGAAAAACCACTTATTTTGAAGTGTTTTTCCGAAAATTTTATCACAATATCAGAATAACTCCGAAATTTCAACGGTTATTAAAAAAGGCTATATAAATATGAAAAAATTCATAGATTATGTTTGAAATTTATTGTTATATATGCTATAATTATAATAACTATCAAATTTTATAGTCAATTTTAGTTAAGTGATACAAAACAGGGGAGGTGTCGAAGTGAATATAGTACAGTCAACTCGCGAGCTGATATCGTTTATAGCGGCGGTTTTATCCGGAATCAGAATAACCGATGTAATAGACATCTTGATAGTCTCGTTTCTCTTGTACTATGTGTACAGATTTATTCGCGACAGAAGGGCAGGCAGACTTGCGGTAGGAGTAATTTTGCTTGTTCTGTTTATGGTTATAAGCGAGATAACGAATATGTATGCAATGAGCTATATCATGGAAAACGTTTTCCAAGTGGGTATTATCGCGCTTATAATAGTGTTCCAGCCTGAACTCAGAAGTGCGCTTGAAAAGATGGGCGCGGAGCCGTTTAAAACGCTTAAGCTCGGAGACAGACAGGGACAGGCTGACAATACTCACGAGCTTATCAGTGCACTGACAGGCGCTGCTTGTGATATGTCGCTTGAGAAAACGGGCGCGCTGATAGTTATCGAGCGCAATACCAAGCTCGGAGACATAATAAAAACGGGCACCGTTATTGATGCCAAGGCAGACCCCTTCCTCATAAAGAATATTTTTTACAATAAGGCGCCGCTGCATGACGGCGCAATGGTGATACGTGACGGACGCATTTGTGCGGCGGGATGCTTTTTGCCGCTTTCCTCGAACCCCGAGATCATCAAGGACCTCGGAACACGTCACAGAGCGGGAATAGGAATGAGCGAAAACAGCGATGCCGTTGTTATAATCGTGTCTGAAGAAACGGGAACCATCTCCTCGGCACTTGACGGAAAGCTCAAATCAAATTACAGCTATCAGTCGCTGAAAAAATTCCTTGAAGGACAGCTTGTGCCCGAAGAAGAACAGACGGGACGCAAGAAGCCGCTTAAACATATACTTCGTAAAAATGCAAAAGAGAAAAAACACGGCAAATAAATGTTTGACAGATAATAATTTTACAAAAAGGGTACGGTCATAAAATGAACGAATCTCAGGAAAAAAACACGGTTGAAGTAACACAAGAACAAAAGCAACCGGTCGACAAGAAGAATGACATAACCGCACGCATACTCTGCATTGTGGGAGCTATGCTTATATGGTTTTATGCCGTCAGTTCTCAAACCATCATCGAGGACACGCGCTTTGCCTCTATCCCTGTTGAGCTTATGTCTGTGGACAGCATCGAGGACGAATACGGCATGACGGTAATAAGCGGATACGACTATAACGTTGACGTAACTTTGTCGGGAACGCGCAGCGAGCTCAGCCGTATAGACGCCGATGATATCTCGGCTTATGTAGACCTTTCGCAGATAGAAGCGGCAGGAACATACTCCCTTGACGTCCGCGTTTCGGCGCCGGGCGGCGTCAGCGTAAAGGAGCTTTCGTCAAACTACGTTGATGTGTACGTTGACAAGCGTTCGTCCAAGAACGTTGAAATAAGAGTAAACCCGATTTATATGATAGAGTCGGATTATTCTCTCGGCACACCCGAAAGCGATATTGAAACGGTTACCGTAACAGGACCCGCCGATGTGCTTGCCGAAATAACCCATGCACAGGTAACGGTTGACGTGGGAAAGCTTACAAAAACTGTTACAACGAGCGGAAGCATAGTCCTTTACGCAGGTAATACGCCTGTAACCAACCCGTACGTTAAGGCGACTCAGAATGACGTTACTGTCATCATACCGGTATACAGCGAAAAAGAGATAGACCTTGCGGTTGAATTCAAGTACGGCTATTTCAACGAAAAGAATTCGGAAATAACCATCAGACCGTCAAAAATCAGAATAAAGGGCGATCCGACGGAGCTTGAAAAAATAAACTCGCTTCCCATATTGACCATTGATGAAAAATCTGTAAGCACGGCTACAACTACGAGAACTGCAGTAATCGAGCTTCCCGAAAATATAGAAAACGTCGAGGGAGTGGACAGCGCTACAGTAACGATAAAACAGATTGGCGTGAGTACGCGCGACATTAACGTGAAGAATATCACCGTGAAAAATCCTCACGGACTTGAATACGCTCTTACGCGTGAGAGCGTAAACGTAACACTTCGCGGAAGTTCCGGTTCTTTGTCGCTTATAAACGAATCGAATATATCGCTTGAAGCTGACCTCAGCTATTATTTGAAAGGCTCGGGACGTGTGAGCGTGCCTGTAAAAGTGGCGCTTCCCTCAAGCCTCTCATCTGCGGTATACGAAATCGGAGAGTACACTCTGGAGTTTGACATAAAGTAGTAAAAAACATAGAAAGGCAGTAAAAATGGAAACAAAGATAGTTTTTAATAACATAAAACTGCCTTTTGACTTGCCTTGCCAAGAGGCGTTTGAGCTTGTGCGCAATAAGGCGAAAAAGTTTGGTATAAAAATTGAGAATGACAGTCTCTGTATACACAAAAAGTCGGTAGACGCAAGACGCCATCACTCAAAAGACGGCAAGCCGAGCTTTATATATGCGATTTCGGCAGAAATCAAAACTGCCGTGAATAAAGATAAGCTTTCGCGCGCAGACGCACTTATGGTCGTTGAGCATAAAGAAGAAGTGAAAATCGGCAGTGAAAAAATCGCAGGCAGACCGATAATCGTAGGTATGGGTCCCTGCGGTATGTTTGCCGCACTTGTTCTTGCAGAATACGGATACAAGCCGATAGTTATAG